>NZ_JADLQN010000004.1:300000-428783 GCF_015477835.1 Nocardia higoensis
TTCAGCGAGCCTCTTCGAGGGAGTCACGTCCAAGGATGCAGTCCAGGTTCGGGAAGACCTGAAGACCATAGAGAACTCGGTCGGCGAGCTGCTGAATACCTGCAACAAAATCAGCAAGATCTGCATCGACTACAAATCGGCGATCGAAGAGCTCCGTGAGGAGATCAAAGAATTCGTCGAAGCCATCATCACGGAGGCCGCGATCAACGTGGCCGTTACCATCGTTGCCTCGGCCTTGACGGGCGTCGGTGGCTTGATCGCCGGCGCGAAAGCTGTAGACTCTGCCCGCCGATGGGGGGTGAAAATCAAGGCTGCGGTAGTCGCCTGGCGTGCACGCAAAGCCGCTCAGCTCAAAGGCTTGGCAGACGACGCGTGGACCGCGATGCAGAAGGCCGGCAAGTCCCTTTCCGACCTCCTGGAGCGCCTGGGGTTCAAATCCAAGCCGACCGTAGTAGCCAAAGAGTTGACTGACGAAGATCGGCGGGTACTGGCACAGGGCGTGAATG
This sequence comes from Nocardia higoensis, assembly GCF_015477835.1. Classification (NCBI taxonomy): domain Bacteria; kingdom Bacillati; phylum Actinomycetota; class Actinomycetes; order Mycobacteriales; family Nocardiaceae; genus Nocardia; species Nocardia higoensis. The sequence continues at coordinate 300,507 of NZ_JADLQN010000004.1, forward strand.
ACCTTCGCGGCCGGTCTTTGTCCGATATCCTGCGGAGCGGCGAGACTTCAACTCCCGAGCAGCAACGCCAGATCAACGCTATGAACGAGGCGTTGAGTAAACTTCCCACACATGAGGGACCGCTGAAGCGGCATACCAATCTCACCGCGGAACAGCTCGAGCAATACGTGGAGGGTCAACCAGTAAAGGAAAAGGGATTCACCTCGGCGAGTACCAACCCTGCCGGTGCTAACGAGTTCATCGTCAACAACTCCAACGTTGAATTTCAGATCATTTCGAAGACCGGGCGGAACTACAGTCAGTACGGTACCCCGGATGAGATTCTATTTCCGTCGGGTACTGACTTTTTCGTACAAAGCAAAGTTACCGATCCGGCAACAGGTCGGATCGTGATCAAGATGATCGAAGTCTAGGAAGGGGTGGGTGTGCCGAAAGAAGTCGGTGGCAAGATCTTTTACAGTCGCGAAGAGGGCGAAGCACTCGGGCTGATTCCCTCTCAGGAGGAACTTGCTCGAGCCGAGGAAATATTCGCTGCCTTCGAGGAGCGCGGCCGTGCTCTCCCGGCATCTGAAGGTACGACACCAGGGTTCGGTGGTCGGTTCTCCGACGACTTGGGGGGTACCGAATTCGAAGGGTGGTCTCGTGACGCAGCGACGAACCAGTGGTACGACAAAGAGGGTCGGCAGGTCTCCTACGACGAACATGGCCGTCGAATCCGCGCCGACGAACAATTCTCGGAGCGGCCGGATCTTCAGCAGTGACAATCCTGCCCCTCAAGGGCGGTGGGGTTCGTTCCGGTCGCTGACGAACCATTGTCGTATGCGGCCGAATCCGAGCCGAGATTTCCGGTGCTGGGCACGGACCGTGGAAATCCAGCTGGGCAACGGTTCTCGTGTGGCGACCCATGCCTCCGGCACCCCGATCCGGCCCGGGCCGCTGCCGCAGCCGCTGTGGGCGGCGACGATTCCGCCGACGATCGCACTGGTCGTGTCGATATCCCCATCCGCCGCCAGACACGTGGCGATGGCAGCCGGGTATTCGCCCAGATGTGTGGCCGCCACCCACAACGTGAACGGCACCGTGTCCTGCGCCGTCACCCGAGACCCATTGCCGAGCGCCTGCGCGGCCTCGGGTGTGGGCGCTCCGAGAAGGGTGCGGGCACGGCGAATCTGTCGGCTCGTCTCGCCGTCCCCGAGTCGATCGATAATGGCGGTGATGAATTCCTCTGGTGCGAGCGGGGTTCCGGTCAGTCGGGCGTGAGCCGCCTGACCGGCCGCCAACGCCACCGCGACCGCTCCGGCAACTCCTTCGGGGTGCGCATGGGTCACCTGCGCCGACCGAACCGCTTCAGCGACAATCTTTTCCGGATCGCCGGCGTAATACGCGCCCAGTGGCGCGACTCGCATCGCTGCGCCGTTGCCACAGGAACCTTGACCACCGAACGCGGCGTCGGCTGCCACCCGCCAGTGCACGCCGTCCCGGATCTGCCGCAGAGTCCCGGTCGTGGCGAAGCCGTAGTCTCGATGTGGCTCCCATCGAGCGGCGAACCTGGCAGCCAGCCGATCCTGATCGATGCCGGTGTGTCGGCCGAGTTCGGCGACCAGAGTGCACGCCATTTGGGTGTCGTCGGTCCACTCCCATTGCCCGGCTGGGATATCGCCTGCCAATATTTCGGCGATCGACCGGCGCATCACTGGGAATCGCTGCCCCAGCGCGTCCCCCACGGACAGCCCAACCAGCGAATCGAGCATCAGATCGGTATGCATATCGCGTTCGATGGTAGCGAGCCTGGGCCTCTACTTTCGGGTGGTCGCGTCTATCGGGAACTGGCCACGACGCCTTCGGCAGCGTCTTGGAGGTGGCGTCGACGCGGCCGCCGAGGAAGTGAGTGCGGACGACGGGCGAGCACGCCGTTGACCGGTTCACGGGTGTTATAGACGTCGAGCAGGCTGGCGGGGATCTGCTTGGTCTGCGCGGCGTCGGCGAAATCCTGGTGGATGCGTTTGAGGTCTTCCTCCACGACGATCAGCACCGCGAGGCTGTCGTTCTCGAAACCGGCGTCGGCGTCGACGAGTCCGGGAATCGCCGCGCGATCGGAGCCGTGCCCGCGGATGGCGGTGATGCGGTGCTGGCCGTCGGTGACGTAGAAGCGGACGTCGTCGCCGACCACCATGAGAGCTCCTGTCGCGTTCGCCGTCGTTGCGCTGGTATCCGGGTGACGTAGAGACGTTCCCAGCACAGTGCCGGACTGCCCGAGTACTTTCGACTTCGGGCGGTACCCGAGCCTTTGGGTGATGCTCGAGGGCTGCTCACCGCGGCGAGGACCTTGGCGCTGGGGTCAGAACCCGTGACTATGCGTCAGGTTGCCAGGGGGTGCGGGCTTGAAGGATGACTGGGACCGCATGGTTGTAGTCTTTCCCGACACCAAGATCGCCGACCTGAAGTCTCACTTCAGCACCACGACATACTGCTGGGAACATCTTCCTCCGGTCTACGGGGATGACACCCCGCATACGGCCTACTACCTATTCGTCAAAGCCGCAAAGCCTGTCCAGGCGGTGTCGTGGTTCTCCCGAATGACAGCGCATTGGACTTCACGTCGCCTACGACCACAGTCGTTCCTGCAGATATGTTGCTGTTCCCGGTCGGTGCGGACGGCGTGGGACGGTATCTACGGCCCGCCGCTAGGTGATCGACAGGTTTCTCCATGCATGTGCTGTCCTGAGGTAATGGTGCATGCGACGTTGAATCCGCTGGCACGTCACAGTTTCCCGATGCTATGGTGACGGGCGAGGAAGATTCGTAGAGGGGGGGATAGATGTCGTTCGCTGTCGACCCGGAAGGGTTGCGCGCTGCTGCTGGAACTCTGGCACTACTACCTGGGGATATCGATAACGCGCCCCGATTGGACGCCGGGCCAACATCTGACGCTCTGAAATCTGTATCAGTCGGTATGCAGCTTGCGAAATCGAATGACATGAGTCTTCGTGCGAAGGATGCTGTGAAGGTGCGCTTCAACCACTTTGCGGTGCTTCTGACGATATCGGCGGAAACTTTCAATGGTACCGATGCCGAAGCTGCACGCCGGCTTGCGGAAATCGGTGATCTGAATTCTGGGGGAAGATAGTGCCGACACCTTTCGAGGTGAAACATCTGGATGTTTCGGGGCTCGTGGGCGTCTCTGCCCGGGCAACGGGTATCGCCGACAGCATAATAAAGGCATCCGATTCCATGTATGCCGTCATTCACGACGAGTTGGAGTGGCACGGCGATTCCGCCCTATCGGCCAGAGCGCGAGCGGACAGCGAGCGAAATCAGATGCGTGCCCTCGCATCCGCATACGATGGCTTGAGCGATGCTTGTGCAGGGGCGATGCGGGATCTCGAGTATCCGATTAACGAAATAAAGACCATCCTTTCCATATATGCGGTGCCGCCGGTGTCGGTTTCGGATAGTTGGGACGTATCCGGACTGGAAGATTGGGACTCAGAGGCCGGGATTCAGTTGGCGCGATTGCGGGGACTGGTCGATGCGCTCATGACTGCTGATGCTCGCTGGTCGGCCAAGATCGAGGAGGCGAACAACCTACTCTCGGCCCTGGCGCCTGAATCGGTTATAGAGGCATCCACAATCGCGATACAAGAAGCGAAGACTGCGGACATCCGTGCGGACCCTGACAGGATGCGTACATCCGCCGCAGCGTTCCAGCAGATGTTCGGCAGAGCGCCGTCCAGTTCTGCAGACTGGGCTACTGCGGAGGTCTTGAACCCCAAGAGTTACGATCCCAAATATCAGGGCGTGGGGCCGGAAATTCGGGTCGTGAGGATAAATCCGGTGCCTGGTCAAGGCGTGGTCCGAGTTGGGCAGTACATCGAACAACGCGACGTCAGTAATCCTACAAACGGGCTCACATCATTCAATCCGTTTGCGCGCGATTTCGGCGACGACAGGACGGCCGAATCGAATTTTGATCCCGAACACTCCAGAGTGACCACCTATGTCGACTACGAGAATGGGCTCGTGGTCATGCGGCAGAACCCCTCCGTGGCTCAGGACGAAGATGGAGGATACGGGGAGGTCAAGGTGCAAGCCCCCGAGGGGACGGTGTGGCAGAACTCGGATGGTTCTGTCAGGATTCAGTACGAGGCCGGCAATCCTTTTGCGCCGCCACTTTCGAGCGAATTGGGTGATCATTCCGCCACCGTCAACGGCGATCTTGTCTTCACTCCGACAACAGAAGGTGTTGAGATCGATGGGACTCGGACAGACTATCCTTCCTTGGAGGCGTACCAAGATTTTCCGAATGGCGACTCCAGAACGATCGTGATAGATCCGGCAGCCGCCGGCAATTCGCTGGGACCTGCAGTCAATTTGCCTTTCCACCACGATGTGGGTTCGCGCGGTGGTGAAGCGTTCTACGACTTTGTCGAGCCCGATGGATGGAACCTGGAGTATGATGTGCCGGTTCCTGGTGGTCCGAAACCTTCCTCACCGCTCGGGACCACGGAGAATCCGCCCGTTGTACCTACCGAGTCGTTGCCGGAAGGTGTGGCATGAGTACTGATGATAGAACGATCGACCGCACTTGGAGGTCCGCCACGATCGCGGCAGCCACGTTGTTTGTGGTTCAAGTGGTTCTGCTGGCCAGTCTACGTAGAATTGATGAGCCAGACTATGGCGCAATTCCTACAGAAGGATACTTCATCGTGTCCGGCGTGAGTCTATTTCTTACTCTTTTGGTCACGCGGGTAATTTCTGCTAGTAAAGGGATCGTGCTGGCAACCTCAGTGACTACCGCGCTGTGGGCGGCGGCATCTGTTGTTATCGCTCTCCTCTCCTGGGGTGGAGGTGGGTGAATTGGCTTCTTACTCGGCTTTGTCAGAGAAATCGTCCAGCGACCAGGTTTTCGGTAAGAGCACCTTTGTATCCGCGGTGGCGGTGATGTTCATAAACATCTTGCCGGTGACGCTGTATCCGATGCTTTTACTATTTCTGGTGGTGGTTTACGGACTCGAAGTTGTCATAGGATTGGTGCTATGCCTGTTCGGGGGAGGTTCCCGTCGGGTTGGGGTAGGTCTACTCGTTGCGAACGCAGTCAATGTGGTGCTATTCCTGATGTCGATGATCGTCACTTGGGTCAGCTGAGATCGTTCGTCGCGTGCGATCCTGCACCCAGTGCGTTTTCGGCCTTCAATCCGATTCAAGGATCGCTGAGCGGTTCGAATGATAGGGCCCAGGTAGCTGGAGGTTGAAATGGCAAACGATTGGCGACTCGTCGTAAATGCGGTTTTGTACATGACGCAATTTTCTCCCGCGTTGAATCAAGCCGAGGTGGAACGGGTCTCGACTACCCTTTTGGGGAAGCCGTTGGGAAGCCTGACCCAGGAACAGGAATACAGAGCGCTCACGGACGCGCTGGAGTCTGGTCAGGACCTCGACCCTATTGTAAAGGTTAAGCATTCGCCTGCCGAGGTTCGAGATTTTCTCAGTAAGGTAGTCGCCGAACTTGATGCCATGCGCCCGTGGCCAGTACCTCCCCTGCGAGAACTTTCAATTACGCGATGGTCGAATTCTGCTTCCGTCATACCGATTGGGCAGATTGCAGTGGGTTGGCCAGCGATCGAGGGGAGGGTTGGCAAGACATTCAAGCGTATGGAATGCGGTCGGGGTGTGGTTGTTGCCTTGCGGTCAGGAAGTGAACTAGCGCTGATATGGCCTAGTCGGACTGGGAAATCCGCGACAGATATTTTTTCGCTGAGCCAGGATCGACCAGGATCAGTTATCAAGCAAGAACTGCTCGACGCGACATCACTGACCGCGGATGTAATTTTTCCATAAATGCGAAGGTTTGAGTGGTGTAGGGCAGGTTCGGGGGCTCGTTGACGGGGATCGCCAATGCCGGGTCTTCGAGGCCCAGAATCACATTCGCGTGCTGATCGACGCCGCCGTCCCAGTTCTCGTACTCGCGGAACCAGATCTTGCTGGTCGTCGCGGGACATACCCAGAGGCGGGCGGCACCGGCGTCGAGATACCCGATGGTCCGGCCGTCGGCCCGAACCGACACCGCCCACGGTCCGCGGGGCCCGTCGGGTTCGGGGATCAGATGAACTTGTCTGTTCGCATGACACGGGGCACGACGGAGGCCGTAGGTCGGCGCGACACCTTCGGGTCACCTTCGCAGTAGTACGAGCGAAGGTGTCGATTCGCCGTGTGCTCGATCGTCATTTCCTCGTAGGCACGGATACTGGATTCGGCCGCCGACGAAGGAGAGACCGATGCGATACGCGTTTCTGATCCACAACGAGGAGCCGGCCGAGGGCGAGATCCCGGCGGAGGCGATCGAGGAGATGCAGCGGGCGTTCGGAGCGTACGGACGCGCGTTGCAGGAGGCCGGTGTGTTGGTCGGCGCGGACATCCTGGCCTGTCAGGCGGCGACGACCACGGTGACTCGGCGCAACGGGTCGTTGCAGGTGCAGGACGGACCGTTCGCGGCGACGAAGGAGGCGCTCGCCGGGGTGTTCGTGGTGGAGGTGCCGGATCTGGACGCCGCGCTCGGGTGGGCGGAGAAGTGCCCGGCGGCGAGTTACGCGATGCTGGAGGTGCGGCCGGTCGCGACCTCGTGTGTCGCGGGGGAATGGACGGCGTGACCGACGCGGCGTCGCGGGTCGCCGAGGCGGCCCGCACGTCCTACGGCAGGCTGCTGGCGCTGCTCGCGGCGCGCTGCGGTGATGTCACGACGGCGGAGGACGCGCTCGCCGACGCCTTCGAACGCGCGGTGCGCACCTGGCCGGTGGACGGCGTGCCTGCCAACCCGGACGCCTGGCTGCTGACCGTGGCGCGCAATCGCGTCCGCGATGTCACCACGGGCGCGCCCGCCCGCCGCACCGTCGCGTTCGACCCGCGGCGTCACGACCCCGGCCTGCTGGATCGGATCGATCCGGAAGCGCTGGAGGATCGGCGGCTCGAGCTCATGTTCGTCTGTGCGCATCCGGCGATCGACCCCGTGACACGGACTCCGCTGATGCTCAACACCCTGCTCGGCTGCACGGCCGAACAGATCGGCCGGGCGTTCGCCGTGCCCAAGACGACGGTGGCGGCCCGGCTGACCAGGGCGAAGAAGCGGATCAGGCAGGCGCGCATCCCTTTCCGGGTGCCCGATCGCGCGGAGCTGCCCGCACGGGTCGACGCGGTCCTCGCCGCGGTCTACGGCGCGTTCGCCATCGATTGGCACAGCACCGGGCGGGAACTGCACGAGTCGCTGACCGGCGAGGCGCTGTATCTGGCCGAGGTGCTGACCGAGGTGTTGCCCGAGGACCCCGAGGCACACGGTCTCGCGGCCCTCATCGACCTGTGCACGGCACGGGCACCGGCGCGCAGGGACGCCGAGGGTCGCTATGTTCCGTTGGAATCGCAGGACCGCGGTTTGTGGGATGCCGAGCTCGTCGCCCGGGGGCATGCCCATCTGCGGTGCGCGCATTCGTTCGGCACGCTCGGTCGCTATCAGCTCGAGGCGGCGATCCAAGCGGCCGAAGGCGCGGGCGCCGACCCGGTCGTCATCCTGGAAGCTCACCGCGCGTTGCACAGTCTGTCCCCGACGCTCGGCAGCGCGACCTCGCTTGCCGCCGCGACCGCCCGCGTCCACGGACCCGCGGCGGGTCTGGAGATTCTGGATACGGAGGTCGACGACCGGCGCTTCCAACCCGCCTGGGCCACCCGCGCCCACCTGTGCGCGTCGCTCGGCCGTGCGGACGAAGCTCGTGTCGCGTATATACGCGCGATCGATCTCTCGCACGACGGCGCCGAAAGGCGATTCCTGACCGAGGCGAGGGACGCGCTCGAACGGCACTGACGCCCTGCGCGCGTCCTGGGCTCCTCGGTGCCGCGACGCAGGGCCGCGCACGAAAATGTGTGGACAGCTCGGCCTGTCCCGACAGTACAGTCGGCTCTCATGTCCGCTAACCGCGCCCACATCGCTATGGTCGGCGTCCCGGCCGTCAGTCACATCCTGCCCAGCTCGGAGATCATCCGGGAGCTGGCGACGCGCGGCCATCGCGTGACCTATGCCAACGATCCGATGGTCGGAGACATGATCACCGCCACCGGCGCCGAACTCGTGCCGTGCTCCTCGACGCTGCCCGTCGCCGACAACGATTGGCCCGACGACCCGATCGCGGCGATGTCGCTGTTCCTGGACGACGCCATCCAGGCGCTCCCGCAATTACGCGCGGCATACGACGCCGACCCCGCCGACCTCTACCTCTACGACATCGGCGGGTATGCCGCGCGGGCGCTCGCCGAACGACAGCGCCGCCCCTTCGTCCAGCTGTCGCCGACGTATGTGGCGTGGGACGGTTACGACGAGGAGGTCGCGGCGGTGCTGTGGCAGCTGCCGGGCGCCGACGAGTACCGGGCGAAGTTCGCGCGCTGGCTGGCGGAGTGCGGCGCGTCCACCACCGACGTGAACGCCTTCCCGGGCCGGCCGGACCGCGCGCTGGCGCTGATCTCGCGGGCGATGCAGCCGCACGCCGATCGGGTCGACACGCGGACGGTGACGTTCGTCGGTCCCTGCTTCGATCTGCGGCCGGGCGAGCCGACCTGGATTCGGCCGGCGGATGCCGAGAACGTCGTGCTGATCTCGCTCGGCTCGGCGTACACCCGGCAACCGGAGTTCTACCGGCAGTGCCTGCGCGCCTTCGGAGAGCTGCCCGGCTGGCACGTCGTGCTACAGATCGGCAAGCACACCGATGCCGCGGAGCTGGGCCCGATCCCGGCGAATGTGGAGGTGCACTCCTGGGTTGCGCAGCGGGAGATCCTCGACCAGGCCGATGCTTTCGTCACCCATGCCGGGATGGGCGGGTGCGGAGAGGGATTGCTGGCCGGCGTCCCGATGATCGCTGTGCCGCAGGCGGTCGATCAGTTCACCAACGCCGACCGTCTGGTGGAGCTGGGTGTGGCTCGCCGGATCGACACCGCGGACGCGACCGCCGAGAACCTGCGTGCGGCGCTGCTCGAACTCGTCGGCGATCAGGAACGCGCTCGCCGCTCGGCCCAGTTGCGGGCCGCGGCGCTGGCGGAGGGCGGCACGCGCCGCGCCGCCGACCTCATCGAGGAGATGGTGGGCTGAGCCGTTCGAGGCAGGCGTCGGAAGGCCGAGCGAACAGTTACTTCCGGCCTTCGTGGTGGTCGTGGGCCTGCATCGCCTTGTAGAGATGGTGGCTGTACACCTGGAAGCCGAGCATGGCCTGCACGTAGCGCCGGTCGTCGGCCACGGACAGGGCTCGGTGTGCGGCCAGCGTGTGGACGGCATCGAGGCGGTGCTTCAGTTCGTCGCGCAGGACGTTGCTCAGGAAGTCGGCCAGCTGTTGGCTCTCGCCGGATTCGATCGCGCGCTCGGCTATCGGGATCACCGGACCGACCGACAGCCCGGCGGGTTTCAGACCGGCGTAGGGGGCGCCTTCGCCGGCGCGGTGCAGGCGGACGACGGTCTCGAAGAACCACAATTCGGCGAGCTCGCGGGCGGCCTGAGCGCCGGTCTCGCGCAGCGGCACGACCCGGTCGAAGGCCGCGCGGACCTCGGCTTCGGCTTCGGCGGGGACGAACGGCAGGACGCGGGTCACCTCGGCGGTGTCGAGTGCCTGTCGGGCCGCGGAGACGACGGGACCGTCGAGTGAGTCGCAGTGCGGAGGCATGCCGTTCCTCTCTTTCCGAGAGCTTTCCTCGACATCGACGCTAGGAGGGGACGCGCGGGGCGAGAAGGGCCGAAGGTCACCGCGCAGGCGGTTACCGGGCGGATCGCGCGGTCTACTTCACCCAAGGAGAGACTCGGTGCGGTTCGCCGGGCGATTCCAGGGAGAGGACCAAGACATCCTCGATCCGGCGGGCCGACGCGTCCCGAAGCGGCACGGCATAGAACCACCCACCTTAGAAGTATGGTTCTACATCCCTCACAACCGGCTGGAACCTGTCAGGAGCCGACAGGCTCCGGCCGGCTGGCAGGTCCCCGAGTCGGACGAGGTCTGCGTGCAGCGCGGGTGTGTTCGGCCATTCGGCGGCGGCGGGTGGAGTCGTCACGCAGCGCCGTTGCCGGAGGTCGGCCTCAGTCGGACACGTAGGCGATCCACAGGTAGTCCCGTGGCCGGCTGGAAGCCACCAGGGTCTGGCGGGCGAGGAGTTCGGCGCGGTCCCTGGCGCCACCGGTGAGTCCGGTGCGGTTTTCCGGCGGCTCTTCGGTGATGTGGAAGACCGCGGCGAAGTCCATTCCCTTGGCTCGGTGGACGGTGCCGACCTTGATGGCGTCGAGTTGGGTACCGTCGTACTTTTCCAGCGCGAGGGTGGGGAACCCGGCACGATCCAGGACGCGCTGGTAGTGCTCGGCGTCTTTGCGGGAGTTCACGATGACGGACATATCGGAGATCGGTTGACCCGACTCGGTGATGGCGCGGACGAGCTCGGCATCGACGTCTCGGCGCCGGATATGCCTGTCGACGGCTGTCCCGCCGGGGAGAGTGGCCACGCTGTCGCGCAGGACGAAGCCACGTCCACCATCGAGATCATCGACCGTGTTCCCTGCCTCGATCATTTTCGTGTAGCGCAGGACGGCTCGGCGGTTGCGATAGTTGGTCCGCAGAACTCGGCCGCGGCCGGCGATCGGTATGCCCGCGTCGGACAAGCGCCAGCCACCCGCGTACACCTGTTGTTGCCCATCGCCCACCAGCAACAGTTGGGCATCCGGACCACCGCCTGCGATCAGGTGGACCAGACGGAGTTCCATAAGGGTGAAGTCCTGCACTTCGTCGACGACGACCAGCGCGAAGTCCTCGGTGTCATCCAGAGGGCGCAGCCGAAGCTCTTCGACCGCGAGACGGATCACATCGTTGAAATCGTGGACGCCTCTCTCTTCCAAACGGTCTCGGTAGGGCTCGTACCAGTTCTCCCAGACATACTTGCGCTGGTTGCCGTGCAGTTGGATGCCTTCACGGCCCGTCCGGTTGATCGCCTGGTAGGTGCTGACGTCGGGTATGCCTCTGCCTTCGATGACACGGTCGATCTCGTCGGTCCAATAGCCGTAGTCGGTGCCGTCGATCCGGCCGAGATCCTTCCGTACCGCTTGCCAAGTTCGCGCCAGCGCATCATTCCTCGCGCCGTCGTCGAGGTTGTAGTCGACGCCGCGTCGATGGAGGAAGGTCATCGTCCAGGCGTGCAGTCCGGTGAAGGTGGATCGATCGACAGCGTGCGGGGCGATCCGGGCGAACGCGGAGTAGTGATAGGCGGGCAAGGTCTTGACGAAGCTGGTGAACAGCAGGCGGCCGGGATGACGTTTGGCGAAGTGCGCCATGCGATGCAGAGCGACCACGGACTTTCCCGTGCCCGCCGGGCCGCTGATCCGGGCGGGGCCGTTGAAGTTGGTGTGCACGAGGGAAAGTTGATCGGGATCCAGAAAGGTCATCCACTCGTGGAACGGGCGGTTGAGCGCACCGTCGCGGGCGCTGACGTGCAGATCCTGCTCGGCGAAGAGGGATTCCGAGGCCACGGCCTCGGCGGTGGGCGCGGCGTCGGCGGAGATCCATTCGTGCCCGCTCAGTCTTTCGGCGAGAGCGACGGCGATATCGCGAACGCGACGCTGTGAGAGGCGATGCTCGCCGGTGACCAACGCGCTGTGCATCGTGGCTTCATCGACGGCGAGGAAGGGGTCGTGCGCTTCGGTCCTGACCGCCCGCGGCATGAGCAGAGCGACTTCGAGCATGTGCGGAACGAACTGGGACCCTCCCGACAGCAGTCCGGCGAACGTCTCCTCCGCGTGCTTGCGAAGCGACAGGAGTTGCCTTCGATCCGGGACGGTGTCGGTGAACACCAGAGCGTAGACGCCCGTCGGCCCGAGGGCGTAGGTCGATGCGCCGACGGGCGCCGGTGACGACCGGTCGACGAAGAGTTGCCAGCCGCGCGATGTGAGCAACACGGACAAGAATCTGCGTTGCCGCGCAGTCAGATTCGGAAACCCGGCTAGCTTCTGTTCCGCCCAGCGGACACGTCGCTCACGATTGATATCCGCCATGGTGGAACCCCCATCACCCCTCGCGGCCGAAACGACGCGATCCAACGATAGCGCGGCCCACCCCGGAGTGAGGCGCTTTCTTGCCTGTCGAGAACTGTTGGGCCAGAGGTGGACTCGTTGAATCGGTCGCTATGTGCCGCGTACGCGATGCTGTTCGAGCCGGCTCAGGATCGCCTGATTGGCCTCCCACCCGTCGGGGAATTTGACCGGCACTCCGAGGTGCACCGGTTCGGCCGAGGGGTGGGCGTCGAGGAGTTCGGGGATCCCCGCGCGGCCCACCATGATGCAGGCGTGCCGGTGACGGGAGGCCAGCACGCACAGGCGCCCGGCTTCGAGGTGGAAAGCGCTGGCGTCGCGGCGCCCCGACAGCGGGTGCAGGACCACGGTGACGTCGTATTCGCGGCCCTGCAGGCGGTTGGCCGTATCGACGGTGACCGCTTCGGCGGGGGTGCCGCGCAGGGCCGTGCGGATGGCTTCGGCCTGGTCGCGGTGGGCGGTGCCTATGGCGACGCGGTCGACGGTGACGGTGTGGGTGCCCTGTTCGGAGTGGGCGGTGGGGGCGCGTTCCAGCAGGCGTCGGGTGATCTCGGCGACGGCGCGGACGGCTTCGCTGTCGGTGCGCAGGGCGTGCCGGGCGGGGAGTTCGTACCAGCCCCAGCCGTGGTCGGCGGCTTCGTCGAGGACGGCGTCGACGGGGGTGCGCAGGCCGCGGGCGGAGTAGGTGAGGGTGCGGGCGGCGGGGTCGGTGCCGGCGCGGAATTCGTTGAAGGGGTAGAAGGCGGCGGAGACGACGGGGGCGGCGGTGGCCGACAGGCGCCAGGAGACGGGCAGGCTGTGCGGGCGGATGTCGGGATTGTTGGCGAGCATGACCGAGACGGCGCTGGTGGTGGGGTCCCAGGTCAGGCCCGCCCAGCGGCCGGTGTCGACGGTGGCGAAGGGGTCGAGCTGGCCGGGGTCGCCGACGAACAGGCCGCGATCGAAGCGGTTGGCGATGCGCAGCAGCATGTCGCTGCGCATCTGGTAGGCCTCGTCGATGATGGCGTGCTGCCATTCGCCGTCCTCGATGGTGGCCCATTTGGCGGCGGTGCCGATGACGACGGTGCGGTCGGCCAGGTCGGTGACCTTCTGCGCGACGGTCACATTCGGGCGGGTGACGCGCTCCGAGGGCAGGTACCCCGCCGCGGACACCCGGCCGATGGCCAGACCGGGGTCGGCGGTGGCGAGGCGTTCGATGAGGTCGTCGACCTGTTCGTTGGTCTGGGCGACGATCATGTGCTGGTCGCCGGATTCGGCGAGCTGGCGGGCGGCCTTGACCACGAGGGTGGATTTGCCCGCGCCGGGCGGAGAGTCGACGACGATCGCGCGGTTGGTGGAGGTGGCGAGGTCGGTGAGGATGCCCGCGACGGCGGCGTCGGCGGCGCGGGCGGTGTCGGTGGTCATCACAGTTCCTCGAAGGTGTCCGCGGTGGGCACCCATTCCGGCGGTGGGCCGCCGTGGGTCCAAGGGGTTTCCTCGCGGGTGGGCAGTTTCGGCGGCCGCGACGAACCAGGGGTGAATCGGGCGAAGCCGATGCCCGCGCCGAGTTCGGCGACGGTGCCGGGGTCGGGGACGAGTTTGCGGCCCATGCCGCCGGACAGTTCCAGCGTGATGGTGTCGCCGTCGACCTCGAGGACCGTGCCGGACTGCTTGGGATGGTTGATATTGCAGAGCTTTTCGCCGGGGACGGCGGTGAAGGGGTCGCTGGTCCGGACGCGCAGATGGGGGCGCAGGACCTTGCGGGAGCCCTTGGCTTCGGTGCGGGTGGGCTCGACGTCGACGACGGTGCCGGTGAAAGCCGTTCCGGCCAAGCGGTGTTCGAGCATGACGCGGGGGTCGTCGAAGGCGCGTTCGGCGTCGTAGCGTTCGAGGGCGCGTTCGCGGTCGAGCAGGCGGCGGGCGGCCGAGACCGCCGAGTCGCGGCGGGGTTGCGGGGTGCCGTCGGGGATGGTGTCGAGGAAGTAGGAGAAGGCGGCGATGTCGTCGGACCAGCGGCCCTCGGTGTGCGGGGCGGCGGGCAGGGCGCGCAGCAGCGACATGCCCTGCCACATGAGTTGCCAGGTGGGTTCGATCTGTTTGTGCAGGGCGCGTTTGGTGCGCTGCGCCGCGACCGCGCGCGCGGACTCGTCGATCGCCTCGTCGTAGGCGGCGATCAGCGGTGCGAGTTCCTCGTTGTCGAAGCCGGGGTCGGTGGCGGGGCCGGCAGGCGGAACCGAGAGCGGGTCCTCGGCGCGAGCGGCGGCTTCCTGGCCGGTGCGGCCGGGCGGTGGCGCGATCCAGCCGAGCAGCGCGGCGAGATTGGCGTCCTCCAGCGCGGACTGGCCGCTGGCCCAGTGCGCGGACAGCACCGAGGTCATGGGCAGCGCCACGCAGGCGCCGGGGTGTTCGGCGCGGTCACGGAACCAGGTGAGCCAGCGGCCGAGCAGTGGGATGGAGGCGGGGACCGGGTTGTCGCCGTCGGTGCGGTGGAAGCGCACAGAACGGCCGAGCAGGCCGAGGAATTCGATGCCGCCGGTATTGGGCACCCACAGTTGCGGGGCGTCCAGGCAGCGCAGGTAGGTCTCGCCCGACTTGGTGGTGCGTTCCTCGGTTTCCAGGGTGTGCTCGGTGATGTAGGGCAGCACGATGTCGGCCAGGTCGGCGATGAAACGCAGGCGCAGTACGCGGTCGCGGGGTTGGGGGACGATCAGCAGCCGCGGGGCCGCGGGGTCGCGGCCGATCATGATCGCCAGCGGCGCGGCGGCTTCGCCCGCGAGTTTCAGCGGAACCATGACCAGCGGGCGGTCGGAGAGATGGGTGTGGCAGAGGTCGGCGATCGGCTGGGCGCGCCCGGCCCGCATCGCTTCCATGCGGGCGAGCGCGGTCAGCACGCTCATCCGGCGATCTCCAGGCGCAGCCGGTGCGCTTGCCGGAGGACGTCGGCGATGTCGGCGAATTCTTCGCCCAGTGCCAGCGAACCGTCGGCGAGGGAGAGCACCACGTCGATGTTGTCCAGGCCGCCGAGGTCGTCGCAGACGCCGCGGCCCAGCACATCGACACTGCCGCTCGAGCGGGCCTCGTCGCGGCAGGCGAAGGCGAGTTCGCAGGTCGACATGCAGTCGGGGGCGTAGCGGGCGGGGATGTCGGCGATGGTGCCGGCGAGCTGGTCGCCGAGGGCGAAACTGGCCTCCTCGGGCAGGGTGCGGACCAGTTGGTCGATGGAGGTGAGGCGGGAGAGCTGGCGGGAGACCACCGCGATCTGCTTGCGCAGGTCGACCAGCTCGGCGGTCGGGCGGTTGCTGAAATCCGTGGTGCACACCAGGATCACGTTGTGCGAGATCAGTTTCTCCGGGTCCGCGCCGATCTCGCGCATCAGCTCGCGCAGCGCGATCACGTAGACCGCGGATTGGCGGGCGGCGGCGGCGACCTGGGCCGGATCGGCCTGGCCGTCGACGATCGGGAACGACTTGATCTCCACGACGTGGAACTGGCCGCCGAGGCGCAGCGCCACCACGTCCGGTTCCAGATACGCGGTGGCTCCGGCGATTTCCAGACGCAGCATCGGGTGGTCGAACAGTGTGCCCTCGCCGGAATCGACGGCTTGCTCGAAGAGCTGGCGGGTGCGGCGGTAGCGGACCGCGTTGGAGGTGTTGTCGCCGACGGCCTCGAGGTTCTGGTAAGCGACCTCGGGGATGGTGAGGTCCAGCCGCTCGCGCAGCAGGGCGAGCAGATCGGCGCAGCCGTTGGCCTTGACCATGGCTTCGAAGGCGTTGCCTCGGGTAATCGCGAACTGGGACTGGCCGAAGGTCGGCGGAAACCCGAGATGCCGTGCGACGGCGGCCTTGTCGACCGCCGCGGCATCCAGCAGCGCACGCCGGGTGCACCCGGGATTCGCCGTCAGCGCCGCGATCGTCCTGGCGTTGTGACGGCACGCCGGCGCCGCGCCACGCAGTTCGTCCAGCCGTGCCGAAAGTGTGTTCATCCCACCTCTTTTCGTCGCGAATCGGCAACACCCAAGCGGACACCGAACAGTTGGGCGGTGTGATCGAGTCGATTGTTCGCCCGCTGTGCGGCCTCGGCCCGCCGGGCGGCGTCCTCGGCCTGGTGAACGGACAGTTCGCGGATCGCGCAGTCGATGACGTCCGCGTGATCGATGGTGTCCGGGCCGCCGCGCACGCCCGGGATCGAGATCGCCAGCTTCCACAGCACGCGCCGGGCGCGCGGGGCGGTGACCGGTTGCGCGGCCAAGTGTTCGGCGAGCCGGATGGTGCAGGTCAGCAGGTCGACGCGCGGGCTCAGCGGGCCGATCATGCGCTTGTCCAAGGGCCAGGTGCTGACCGCGAGCAGGCCGCGCGCGGGCGCGAGCAGGTCGGTGGTGAGTGCCGAACAGATGTAGTACGGGCGTGCCTGCGGGGCGGAGCGGAACGAGCGCTCCTCGTCGCGGCGCAGGCTGGTCAGGCGGGCGGGGATCAGTTCGCCCGAGAAGAACGCCTCGTGGACGCCGAGCACCAGTTTCGGTGCGGCAGGTGCGCCGAGCAGGGTCAGGGCGCGGTGCACGTGCTCGCGGACGGGAACGGCCGGAGCGGGCTCGGCGGGCTCGTCGGCGAGGTCGATACCGAGAACCGCGTCCTCCCAGGCATTCTCGGCCTGTCGGAGTTCGGCGCGCAGTTGCCGGGCGCCGACGCGATCACCGGCGGACACCGCGCGCCGGACGGAAGCACGCAATTCCGCGATGCGGTCCTCCAATTGCTGGGCGGTGTCTGGCACGAGGCGAGATTATCCAGATATTCCAGTGAAGTCCAGTATTTGCCAGTGTTTTCGACTATCGATAGAGATCCTCGAGCGCGGCCTGCCTACTGCGTCCGCAGCGGTCGGGTGCGGTCCCTAGGATTGCTGGGGTGGAGATCCTCTTGGCCGTCCTACTGCCCATCGTGATTCTGGCTAGTTGTTTGGTCGTGATTCGTGTCGTCCGGCAGAAGCAGCGTAGTGGCGCGCTCGGCAACATGGCGCCGACCACCAACGGGGACTCGGTGATTCCGGTGGATGACTCCGCACAGGATGTCTCGGTGGAACATCATGTCGATGCGGTGAGCAGGTCCACGGGGCCGGGGGAGGAAGGTCTGCAGGTCGGGCACTGAACGGCGGGGGGCGCCCGCTGTGCATTGCTCCGGGTCGAGTCGGCCCGGTCGACTGCTCCTGGACCAACCGGGCTGTGCGTCTCGCTCGGTGAGCGGGTGTGAGCGCAGGAGGGGCGCTACCGTGGTGCGGTGCGGATGCGCTACGAGATCGAGGAAGACGACGAGTACACCATCGCCAAGGAGCTCTTCACGCGACGGTGTGTGGCATGGGCCGCCGAGCGGGGACATCCAGCTGACGCACGCATCATGGCAGCGACACTGGATTCACCGACGCCTGCCGTTACGGCACAAGGGCTGATTCGGCCGGTTCGGCTGAGCCGGGCAGGAAATTACCTGGGCCGATAGTGGTGGGTACCGGCCCAGGCCCGGGGCGGTCAGCTGCCGAAGCGGGCGAGGACCGCGGAAGCCTCCTGGGAGGCGGTGCCTTCCTCGGCGAGATGCGCCATGGCGGCGGGAATCTCGCGGCCGTGGTGGATCATGGCCTGAGCGTAGAGGCGACCGGCTCGGTAGGAGGAGCGGACCAGGGGGCCCGCCATGACGCCCGCGAAGCCCATGGCTTCGGCGGCCTTGGAGTGCTCGACGAATTCCTCCGGCTTGACCCAGCGGTCGACGGGGTGGTGGCGGGGGGAGGGGCGCAGGTATTGGGTGATGGTGAGGATGTCGCAGCCCGCGTCGTGCAAGTCGCGCATGGCCTGGGTGACTTCCTCGGGGGTCTCGCCCATCCCGAGGATCAAGTTGGACTTGGTGACCAGGCCGGCTTCGCGGGCGGCGGTGAGGACCGACAGGGAGCGCTCGTAACGGAACGCGGGGCGGATGCGCTTGAAGATGCGCGGGACCGTCTCCAGGTTGTGGGCGAGCACCTCGGGGCGGGTATCGAAGACCTCGGCCAGCTGGGCGGGGTCGGCGTTGAAGTCGGGGATGAGCAGCTCGACGCCCGTCGCGGGGTTCAGACGCTTGATGGCGCGGACGGTTTCGGCGTAGAGCCAGGCGCCGCCGTCGTCGAGGTCGTCGCGGGCCACACCGGTGATGGTGGAGTAGCGCAGACCCATCGCCTGGACGGATTCGGCGACGCGGCGGGGCTCGTCGCGGTCGAGGGCGGCGGGCTTGCCCGTATCGATCTGGCAGAAATCGCAGCGGCGGGTGCACTGCTCGCCGCCGATGAGGAAGGTGGCTTCGCGATCTTCCCAGCATTCGAAGATGTTGGGGCAGCCCGCTTCCTCGCAGACGGTGTGCAGGCCCTCACGCTTGACCAGGCCCTTGAGTTCGCTGTACTCGGGGCCCATGGTGGCGCGGGTACGGATCCACTTGGGCTTGCGCTCGATCGGGGTCTGCGCGTTGCGCGCCTCGATGCGCAGCAGTTTGCGGCCATCCGCTGTAGCGGTGGCCTGAGCAGCGGTGGCCGGGGTGGGGGTGCCGCCTTGCGGTGTCGGGGTGTCGACTGAGGTCACCTGATCGACCTTACGCGCGTGCCGGATCCGGCTGGGACGCCGGTGTGCGGGGGATGTCGTGCTCGCTGACCGGCAGATCGCCGTTGAGGGCCTGCACGATGGCGGTGGCGACCATGGGCTTGACCTCGGCGACGGTGACCTCGCGGTCCAGTTCGCGGGTGAGGGTGGTGACGCCCGCGTCGGGGATGCCGCAGGGCACGATCGCCTGGAAGCCGTCGAGGGCGGAGTTGCAGTTCAGGGAGATGCCGTGCAGGGCGACGCCGCGCTGCACCCGGATGCCGATGGCGGCGACCTTGCGCTCGGCGAAGAACTCGGTGGCGGGCAGCCAGACCCCGGAGCGGCCCTCGACGCGGCCGACGGTCAGACCGAGGTCGGTGCACACGCTGATCAGGGCTTCCTCGAGGCGGCGCACATAGTCGACGACGTCGACGGGCTCGGCCAGGCGCACGATCGGGTAGCCGACGAGCTGACCGGGGCCGTGCCAGGTGATCTTGCCGCCGCGGTCCACCTGCACCACGGGGCTGCCGTCGATGGGCAGGTCGGCATCCTCGGTGCGGCGGCCCGCGGTGAACACCGACGGGTGCTCGAGCAGGAGCAGACGATCGGAACCGGCGTTCTCGGCGCGTTCGGCGGCGATGGTGCGCTGTAGTTCCCAAGCGGCGTGATAGTCGATGAGACCGAGGTCCTCGACGACGACGGGTGCGGTGTCGAAGCGAGCGGACCGAGCGGTGCGCGTGTCGTTCACGATCACGACGTTACGCCCGGACGTGGAGGTGATCACAGCGACCCGCTGTGGTCGCCGCCACAGTGTTGCCGACCTGCGACAACGCCTCCAGCGGCGCTCAGTCGCCCGCCACGGGGAGGGTCAATTGCAGCAGGGTGAGGTCGAGCCAGCGGCCGAATTTACGGCCCACCTCCGGCATCCGCCCCACCTCGACGAAGCCGAACCGCTCGTGCAGGGCGATGGACGCGGCGTTGCCGGACTCGATGGCGGCGATCATCGTGTGCACGCGGCCGGAGCCGCGCGCCCGCTCGATCAGCGCGCCGAGCAGGGCGGAGGCCAGGCCGCGGCGATGGAACCGCTCGGCGATGTAGACGGAGTTCTCCACGCTGTAGCGGTAGCCGGCTTTCGGGCGGAACTGGCCGTAGTGGGCGTAACCGGCGAACTCGCCGTCGACTTCGGCGATGAGCACCGGCATGCCCGCGGCGCGGCGATCGCGGAACCAGGCCAGGCGGTCGGCCGGATCGGCTTCCTCGACGTCCCACAGAGCGGTGGAGGTCGCGATGTTGATGTTGTGGAGTTCGAGGATCGCGGGCAGGTCGTCCTCGATGGCGTCACGAATGACGGTGTCCGGACGGGCGTGCGTGACGGTCAACGGGAACTCCAGAACAGAACTCGGCGGACGGCGGCCGCCCCGATCATCGCCGTTCACGACGATCCCCGGCAATGAGCGCTCGGTCACGCGGGTCGACGGTCGGCGCCGCGGCCGGGGCTCGGCGGGGGCCGGATCCGGTGTCGGGGCCGAGGTGGGCTCAGCGCGCGTCGGTGTCCAGCAGGGCGGCCAGTGCGGAACCGATGGTGGGGTGACGGAACTGGTAGCCGGCCCGCTCCAGCACGGTCGGGATGGCGCGCGGGCCGCGCAGGATCGCCTCGTCGGCGAATTCGCCGATCACTGTGCGCAGCGCGATGGCGGGCACGATCAGCGGGGTCCGCCTGCCCAGCGCCCGGCCGATGGCGTGGTTGAACTCGGCATTGGTGACCGGGGCGGGCCCGACGGTATTGACCGGGCCGTCGATGGTGTCCTCGGTCAGGGCGAAGACGATGGCGCCGATCTCGTCTTCCAGGGAGATCCACGGGGTGTATTGACGGCCGTTACCGAGGCGAGCGCCGAGTCCGAGCCGGTAGAGCGGGCGCAGCATGCTCATCATGCCGCCGTGCCGGGAGAGCACCACGCCGCTGCGTAGCAGGACCGTGCGCACGCCCGCGGCGCGCGCGGGTTCGGTCGCGGCCTCCCAGTCCCGGCACAGGGTCGCCAGGAACCCGGTGCCGGGCGGAGTCGTCTCGTCGACGACGCGATCGCCGGTGGCGCCGCCGTAGTAGTGCACGCCGCTGGCGTTGACCAGCACCGGCACGCCCGCGGCGGCCGCCTCGGTGGACAGCACATCGGTGGGTGTGATGCGGCTGTCGCGCAGCTCCTGTTTGAAGCTGCCGGTCCACCGCCGTTGTCCGAGGCCCGCACCGCACAGGTTCACCACCGCGTCGGCGCCACGCAGCGCCCGAGCGTCGAGCTCGGCGCGCGCGGGATGCCAGGTGAACTCGTCACGGGCCGCGACGGGACGGCGCACGAGACGGACGACACCGTGTCCGTCCCTGCGCAACGCGGCGACCAGCGCCGTCCCGATCAACCCGGATGATCCGGCGATCACGACCTTCATCGGCGTCTACAGACCCAGATCGGCCTCGAACGCGGCCTCTTCGAGGCGGTGCCGGATCGTGGTCAGGAAGCGCCCCGCGTCGGCGCCGTCGATGAGGCGGTGATCGTAGGTGAGGGGCAGGTAGCACATGGACCGCACGCCGATGGATTCGCCGCCGGTCTCGTCGGTCACCACCACCGGCCGCTTGACGATCGCGCCGGTGCCGAGCATGGCCGCCTGCGGCGGAACCAGGATCGGAGTGTCGAACAGCGCGCCCTGGCTGCCGATATTGGTGATGGTGAAGGTGCCGCCCGCCAGCTCGTCGGGCTTGAGACCGCCGTTGCGGGCGCGGTCGGCGATATCGGCGATGGCGCGGGCCAGACCGGCCAGCGACAGGTCGCTGGCGTTGTGGATCACCGGGGACAGCAGACCCTGTTCGGTGTCGACGGCGATGCCGAGGTGCACCGAGGCGTGGTAGGTGATCTCCTTGCTGTCCTCGTTGTAGGAGGCGTTGACGTTCGGGTGCACGCCGAGCGCCTCGACCACGGCCTTGGCGAAGAACGGCAGGAACGTCAGGTTGACGCCCTCGCGCTCCTTGAACGCCGCCTTGGCCTGCGAGCGCAGCGCCGCGATCTTGGTGACGTCGGCCTCGTGGACCTGGGTGAGCTGCGCGGTGGTCTGCAGCGACTCACGGGTCTTGATGGCGGTGATCTGGCGGATACGGTTCACCTTTTGCGTGGTGCCGCGCAGGTGGGCCAGCTTGGCATCGGCCGCCGGAGCGGCGGGCGCGGCAGCGGCGGCGGGAGCCGGAGCAGGAGCCGGGGCGGGCGCCTTCTTGGCCTCGGCGGCGGCGAGCACATCCTGCTTGCGGATGCGTCCGCCGACACCGGAGCCCTTGACGGCGGCCAGGTCGACGCCGTGTTCCTCGGCGAGCTTGCGCACCAGCGGGGTCACGTACGGGGTGGCATCGGAGTCGGCCGCGGGCTCGGCCTTCGGGGCCGGAGCGGGCTGCTCGGCCTTCGGCGCGGGTGCGGGCGCGGGCTTGGGCGCGGGTTCCGGCTTGGGCTCGGGCTTCGGTTCCGGCGCGGGTTCCGGCTTCGGTGCCGGGGCGGGCTCGGCCTTCGGCGCGGGCGAGCCGCTGCCGATGATGCCGAGCTGGCCGCCCACATCGACGACATCGTCTTCCTGGGCGGTGATCTCGAGCAGCGTGCCCGCGACCGGTGACGGGATCTCGGTGTCGACCTTGTCGGTGGAGACCTCGAGCAGCGGCTCGTCGACCTCGACCTGATCGCCGACCGCCTTGAGCCAGCGGGTGACGGTGCCCTCGGTGACCGACTCGCCCAGTTCGGGCATCTTCACCGCAGTGCCCTCGGCGGAACCGGACTGCTGCGGGGCCTGTTCGGCCTGCGCGGGCTCGGGTTCGGGCTCGGCGGCCGCGACTTCCTCGGCGGGCGGCTGCGCGGCCGGAGCCTCGGCGGCGGGGGCGGATGCCGCGGGCGCCTCGGTGGGGGCAGGTGCTTCACCTTCGCCGGAGATCACGCCGAGCTCGCCGCCGATCTCGACGACGTCGTCTTCCTGGGCGACGATCTTCGACAGCACGCCCGCCGCCGGGGACGGGATCTCGGTGTCGACCTTGTCGGTGGAGACCTCGAGCAGCGGCTCGTCGACCTCGACCGTGTCTCCTTCCTGCTTCAGCCACCTGGTCACCGTTCCCTCGGTGACGCTCTCACCAAGAGCCGGCATCTGGACGGAGAAGGCCATGTCCGTTGACTCCTCTGACTGCTCGACGGGTTCTACAACAGTTGATCTTCCGCCGGGCGTCCACCGCGGTCGCGGCGAAAACCCGGAAAGCCTCGCGGATTCTGCGCGGCATCGGAGATCGGTGTGGTTCTTTGTACCGTCGACCATCCTTGCACCCGCCGCCGTGGCGCGTAGCACAGGGCGGTCAGTTGACCGCGAGCTGGCACTATGGAATCGACGCCGGTGAGAACTTTCACCGGAGGAGTAGGAGGTCGGCGCGGATGGGTCTGTGGAGGCGCCTGCGTGGTGCGATGAGCCGGGGCGGCGGCGGCGTTTCGGGTGCGGACGCGCGGTATCTCGCCGACTGGGTGCGTACCCACACCGGCGTCGAGGGATACATCGAGCCCAAGACGACGGTGACCGACGTGACGGTGGTGCTCGTCGCCGCGGACGGCGAGTGGACACGACGAATCGTCGGCGAGGCCGGAGCGCGGAAGCTGGCCGGTGATCTGCGAATTCCGGTCTACGACGTGGCGAAGACCGGCTATCCCCAGCGCATGCGCGACTTCGACGAACGCAAGCGCATCGAGCGGCGCAAGGCGTTCGAGGAGGAGTTGCGCGATCTGTGATGCCGCACGGGGACTCGTGGTTTCGCGAGTCGCCGTGCGGTCGTCACTGCTCGGACGCCGTCACTGCTCCGCGGCGATGTCCTCGAGGACCGCGATGAGGGTGCGGACCGGGACGCCGGTGCCGCCCTTGCCGATGTAGCCGAACGGGCCGCCGGTGTTGTAGGCCGGGCCCGCGATGTCCACGTGTGCCCACTGGACGCCCTCGGGCACGAACTCCTTCAGGAACAGCCCTGCCGAGAGCATGCCGCCCCAGCGATGCGGTGCGACATTGGCCAGATCGGCGATCTTGGAGTTGAGATCCTGGCGCAGTTCGGCGGGCAGCGGCATCGACCAGCCGTTCTCGCCGACCGCGCGCGAGATCCCCGCCACCCGGTCGCGGAATTCCTCGGTGCCCATCACACCGGGGGTCCTGGTGCCGAGGGCGACCATCTGCGCGCCGGTCAGGGTGGCGACGTCGATGAGGAATTCCGGATCGTCCTCGCACGCACGGACGATCGCGTCGGCCAGGATGAGCCTGCCCTCGGCATCGGTGTTGAGCACCTCGACGGTGGTGCCGCCGTACTGGGTGAGCACGTCGCCGGGCCGCTGGGCGGTGGCCGAGGGCATGTTCTCGGCCATCGGCACGGTCGCGGTGACCGTGATCGGCAGGCCGAGCCGGGCCGCGAGCAGGACGGTGGCCACGACCGCGGCGGCGCCCGCCATGTCCGAGGTCATGTTCTCCATGTTGGCGGCGGGCTTGATGGAGATGCCGCCGGTGTCGAAGGTGATGCCCTTGCCGACCAGCGCGACCTTCCGCTCGCCGCCCGCGTAGCTCAGCCGGACCAGCCGGGGCGGGCGCGAGGAGCCCTTGCCGACGCCGAGCACGCCACCGTAACCATGGTCTTCCAGGGCCTTCTCGTCCAGCACCTCGACCTCGAGACCGGCGCCGCGGCCCAAAGTCTCGGCGCGGGCGGCGAACTCGGCCGGGTAGAGGTGGCTGGGCGGGGTGTTGACGAAATCGCGTGCGGTGGCGACGGCTTCGGCGACCAGCGCGGCGCGGATGAGTTCCGCCTCACCGAAATCGGCGGTCGGCACCAGCAATTCCACGCGCGCCAGCGGACCCTCGTCGGCTTTGGGGGCGGATTTCGCCGAGCGGAACGGGATGAAGGTGTAGGCGCCGAGGTAGAAGCCCTCGGCGGCGGCGCCCAGATCCAGGCCGCCCAACGTGGTGGCGACGAGTTCGGTGCCGCTGAGCGAGCGCGCGGCCACCCCGGCGCTGCGACGGATCTGCTCGGCGTCGACCTTCTCGGCCGGGCCCAGGCCGACCGCCAGCACGCTGGTGACATCGTCGAGGCCGGCGGGAGCGGGCACCCGGGTCAGTTCCTCGGCCTTGCCCTTGGCGCCCACCGCGCCGAGGGCGTCGAGCAGGTCCGCGCGTACCTGTTCGGTGAGGACGTCACCGAACAGGTCGTCGGGGGCGATGGACGGACCGTTCTCCGAGGACGTCAACCCGATCACGAGCACGTCGGTGTCCGGGCTCAGTGATTCGGTGCGCGCCAATTCGGGTCCGAGTGGGCGATCTGCAACAGCGGTCATGGTCACAGGCTATTCGGTCGGTTCCGCATCGTGCAGCGGACGTCCAGGGGTGTGGCGTGGCGGTGCGCGATGCCGTCGAGGAGCAGGGCGACGGCGCTGGTGAGCAGGTCGTCGAGATCCAGGGCGCCGGCCTGGGCGAGGGCCGGGGACAGCGTGGGGTGGGTGCCCAGGGTGCGCAGATCCGGCTCGTCCGGCGATGTGGTGTCCTCGGGATCGCCGCCGGATGCGCTGTCCGCGCGCCGGTCACGATCGGAGGCCGACAGCAGGGCGAGGCCCTGGACCAGTCCGGACAGGGCGAGGTAGGTGGTGAGCAACTCCTCGGCCGGAACGTGGAACCGGCCCAGCGCCGCGAAGGTCCGCTCGAGTGTGTCGAACAGGGCGGGACCGAGTGGGGGACGGGTGCGGGCCAGCACCGGCAGCATCCAGGCGTGCTCGCGGTAGAGGCGCCATTCGCGATGCGCCTCCTGAGCCACAGCGCTGCGCGGATCGGCGCGGAGGGGATGCGGGCGGCGCGCGTGTTCGGCCATGACCAACTCGGTCATCGCCGACAGCAAGGCTTCCCGGTCCGGGTAGTGGCGGTAGAGCGCGGCGGTGGCGACACCGAGATCGCCTGCGAGGCGGCGCATGGTGAGTCCGCCGAGACCGTCGCGGTCGGCCAGGGCGACCGCGGTCCGGGCGATCGTCACGCGGGTGAGGCGCTCGGGCCGCGGCGGCCGGCGATCGGTGGGGGCACCGGCGGCGCGGAGCGCGCGGCGGGCTCGGTAGGCGCGGGCCTGGCAGGACCGTGAACAGTAGCGGCGGGGCCTGCCGCGGTTCGCAGAGTCGAGGCGGCGGCGGCACAGGTCGCACCGCGTGGCCCGCGGGTCCGTCGCGTCGGCGACGGGAATCCGGTCCTCGCGGGAACTGCGGGCACCGCGAGAGCCTCGACTGTCGGAGGGGTGGCGTTCGCCGGCTTTCGACACACGAACAAGTGTGACGAAAATCTGGAGAAGCACTACCGCCGTACCTACTTTGGCGTTCGGAACAGTGTTCACAACAGGAGGTAGGGGAGTGGATCGGATGCGCGTGAGAAGGGCGGATGCCGCCGACGTCGAGGCGGTCGGTCGCGCGTACGCGGCGGGTGCGCAGGACGAGGCGGTGACGGCCTGGGTGACCGAGGGGTACCCGGATGTCGCGGCGGCGTTCCGTGCCGAGCACGCGCCGAAGGTGATCGAACGGGCGGTGCGCGAGGACGAGGTATGGGTCGCGGGTCCGGAGCAGGAGGTGTGGTCGGTCTCGGTGTGGCATCACGTCACCGCGGTGGACCGGTACGAGGCCGAGGCGCGGGAGATCGCCGAGATGGCCTCGACGGCGTCGCGGATCCGTCCAATGGTCCGGCTGGCGGCGGTGACCGCGCTGGTCGCGCGGACGCATCCGCGCGAATTCCCCCATCGATACCTGCAATCCATCGTGACCGTGCCGCAACACCGGGGACGGGGCGCGGGCGCGGCGATCCTGGCCGCGCGGCTGTCCGAGGCAGCGGAGCCGGTGTATCTGGAAGCCAGCACCGAGCGTTCGGCCGCCCTCTACGAACGCTGCGGTTTCGTGCGGACCGGGGGCGCATTCGCGCTGCCCGACGGTGGCCCCGTACTGATCCCCATGTGGTTCCGCGGGCGCTCACCGGCGCGCGATGCGCAGACGAGCGCGGGCTAAGCTCGGCGGCATGACCGACCTGTTGCGCGGACCTGTCCACGATGTGCACGTCGAACTGGGGGCGACGTTCGCGGAATTCGGCGGCTGGCAGATGCCGGTGTCCTACGCGGGCACCGTGGGCGAGCATCAGGCCACGCGCACCGCGGTCGGGCTGTTCGACGTCAGCCACCTCGGCAAGGCGACGGTGGCCGGCCCGGGCGCGGCGCGGTTCGTGAACGCCGTGCTCACCAACGATCTGGACCGTATCCGGCCGGGCAAGGCGCAGTACACGCTGTGCTGCACTGAGGACGGTGGCGTGATCGACGACCTCATCGCCTATTACGTCGGCGACGAGGAGATCTTCCTGGTGCCGAACGCGGCGAACACCGCGACGGTGGTGCGGCGACTGGCGGCGGCGGCGCCCGACGGTGTCACGGTGACGGATCAGCATCGCGAATACGCGGTGTTCGCGGTGCAGGGACCGGGCGCGGCGGCGGTGCTCGATGGGCTCGGCCTGCCGTCGGACATGGAGTACATGGCTTTCGCCGACGCCGAGTGGGACGGTCGCCCGGTCCGGGTCTGCCGCACCGGCTACACCGGCGAACACGGCTACGAGGTGTTGCCGCGCTGGAACGACGCCGAGGTGGTGTTCCGGGCGCTGACCGAGCGGGTGAAGGCCGTGGGCGGGCAGCTCGCGGGGCTGGGCGCGCGTGACACCTTGCGCACCGAGATGGGGTACCCGCTGCACGGCCACGAACTGTCCACCGAGATCTCGCCGGTGCAGGCGGGCATCGGCTGGGCCGTCGCCTGGGGCAAGCCGGAGTTCTGGGGCAAGGCCGCACTGGCACAGGAGAAGGCGGCGGGACCGCGCCGCATCCTGCGCGGGTTGCGCGCACTGGACCGCGGCGTGCTGCGTCAGGGGCAGACCGTGTTGCGCGACGGCGCGGAGGTCGGGCAGACCACCTCGGGCACCTTCTCGCCGACCCTGAAGATCGGTATCGCGCTCGCGCTGATCGACACCGCCGCAGGGATCGAGCCGGGGGCGGAGGTCGAGGTGGACGTGCGTGGGCGGAAACTGCGCTGCGAGGTGGTCAAGCCGCCTTTCCTGTCGCCGCGCACCTCCTGAACCGCAACCGCCCACACGCGCGAGACCGGGATCCGGGCACGGATTAGGATCATCGCCATGACCGTTGCCGCACAGTTCGCCCGCATTCCCCATCCCGCGCCGCAATCGGACCAGCGGGTAGCGGAGATTCTGGCGGCCCCCGGTTTCGGGCGGTACTTCACCGATCACATGGTCTCCATCGACTACACCGAGGCCGAAGGCTGGACCAACGCGAAGGTCGAGCCGTACGGACCCCTGTCGATGGACCCGGCCACCATGGTGTTCCACTACGGCCAGGCGATCTTCGAGGGCCTCAAGGCCTACCGGCAGGCCGACGGCAGCGTCGCGACCTTCCGCATCGACGCCAACGCGGCGCGGTTCCGTCGCTCCGCGCGCCGGATGGCGATGGCCGAATTACCCGAGGAACTGTTCATCGAGTCCGTGCGTCAACTGCTCGAGGTCGACGAGCGCTGGGTGCCCGCCGCGGGCGGCGAGGAATCGCTGTACCTGCGCCCCTTCCTGTTCTCCACCGAGGCGGGCCTGGGCGTGAAGCCCGCGTCGGCCTACAAGTACCTGTTGCTCGCCTCGCCCGCGGGCGCGTACTTCCCGCGCGGGGTCAAGCCGGTGCGGGTGTGGCTGTCGACCGAGTACGTGCGCGCTGCCCCCGGCGGCACCGGTGAGGCGAAGGTCGCGGGCAACTACGCGGCCTCGCTGCTCGCCCAGGCCCAGGCCTCCGAGAAGGGGTGCGACCAGGTGGTGTGGCTGGACGCCTGTGAGCGCCGCTACGTCGAGGAGATGGGCACGAACAACCTGTTCTTCGTCTTCGGCAAGGGATCCAACGCCCGTCTGGTGACCCCGGAGCTGTCCGGCTCGCTGCTGCCCGGCATCACCCGCGATTCGCTGCTGACGCTGGCCGCCGACTCCGGCTACCCGGTGGAGGAGCGCAAGATCACCGTCGACGAGTGGCGCGAGGGCGCCGCCTCCGGCGAGATCAGCGAGGTCTTCGCCTGCGGCACCGCCGCTGTCATCACGCCGGTCGGCTGGGTGCGCTCCGGCGAGGGCGAGTTCACCATCGGCGGCGGCGAGCCCGGCGAGGTGACCATGGCGCTGCGCGAGACCCTCACCGGTATCCAGCGCGGTACCTTCGCCGACATCCACGGCTGGATGCGCAAGGCCTGAGCGCGAGGCGGTGGCAGCCGCTGCCGCCACCGCCGATCCGCCGGTATCTCAGCCAGGCATCAGCATGTGCCACTGCTCGAGGGTCTGCGGCCGCATGACGTAGTTGTTGTCCTTGATCACCGACAGTGCCGCGCTGGGCTCCTCGGAGTACCAGTGGCCGGGGTAGACCACCGGGTCGCCGGACAGTCCGGCCAGATAGCGGAGGCTGCGGAACATCTCGTCGGTGTCCCCGCCGGGGAAGTCGGTGCGGCCGCAGCCGTCCACGAACAGGGTGTCGCCCGCGACGAGGCGGTTGTCCACCAGGAAGCACTGGCTGCCGGGGGTGTGGCCCGGAGTGTGCAGCAGCTGGATGCGCACCGCGCCGACCTCGAGGGTGTCGCCGTGCTGATGTCCGGTGAGTTCGCTCGGTGCGATACCGGTGACATTGGCGACCCAGGAAAGTTCCTGGTTGTTCACGTGCACGGGCATCGGGCGCTGCTCGAGCAATTCGGCCACGCCACGCAGGGTGAAGCCGAGCATGGTTCCGCCGACGTGATCGGGGTGGTGATGGGTGGCCAGCACGCCGGTCAGGCGCAGGCCGTCGCTCTCGGCGATCTCGACCAGGTCGCCGGCGGCGTAGGCGGGGTCGACCACCACGCACTCACCGGCCTCGCGGTCACCGATCAGGTAGGCGAAATTGCGCATCTGGGTCGCGATCGGGTCGCCGACGGCGAAATCGCGCCCGGCCAGCAGCTGCCGGAAGTACAGACGGTCGGAAGACATATGCCCACCCTAGGGGTACTGTGGCTGCCTCCGCGCATCGGCAAGGAAAAGTACCGGTCGGTTGTATTCGGCGGAACGTGGACGACCGTTCTGGTCCCCCGACCCGGGAATCAGGGGGTTGCCAGTGAGAAGCCGATCGCCGCGACGGCGACCGACACCTCGATCGCGGCGCCGAGCACATCGCCGGACAGGCCCTCGAAACGGCGCACACAATGCCGGACCAGCAGCAGCGCGACGGCCAGGGCGACAAGGGTGGCCACCGGGCCGAGCCACGCGCGATCCGGCACCGCGAATATCGCGCACACCGTCGCGGCGAGGATCCAGAGCGCGCCGGTCAGCCGGGACTGGGTGCGGGCGACCAGCGCGCCGAAGCCGGTGCCCGCGGCCGGCGACGCCCCGTGACAGGCGAGCACGACGGCGACCCGGCCCACGGTGACCGCGAGCGCCAGTGCGAGCCAACGGCTTTCATCGACGAGCGCCGCGAACGCGAAGGTCTGCACGCCGATCGCGAACACGATGGCGGCGACGCCGAACGGGCCGACATCGCCGCCTTTCATGATCGCGCGCGCTCGCTCGGGTGGGCCGTAGCTGCCGAGACCGTCGGCGGTGTCGGCCAGGCCGTCCAGGTGCATGCCCCGGGTGCCCAGGGCCGAGGCGCCGACCGCGAGCAGTGCCGCGAGTGGAGCGCTGGCGCCGAGATGGACGAACACCCAGGCGAGGGTCGCGGCGAGTGTGCCGAGCGTCGCGCCGACGAGTGGAGCGAGGGCGATCGCCCTGGCCGCGCCTGCCCGGTCCACCTCCTCGGGTCCGCGCACCGGCAGCACGCTCAGCCAGGAGAACGCCAGCCGCGCGCCCCCGGGCCAGGAGACCCGGCGCGGTGCGGTCATGTGGTCAGCGGCACGGTGCGGTCGGGCGTGCTGCCGTCGGCGGTGCTCACGCCCGCCTCGTCGAAGGTCGCCATCTCCGCGAGCGCGGCGACCGCGCCGCGCAGGATCGGCAGAGCCGCGACCGCTCCGGAGCCCTCACCCAGGCGCATCTGCATCTCGATCAGCGGTTCCAGGCGAAGCTGTTTCAACGCGAGGGAGTGCGCGGGTTCGGTGGACCGGTGTCCGGCCACCCACCAGGCGCTCGCGCCCGCGGCCAGATCCTCGGCGACGAGCGCGGCCGCGGTGACCACCACGCCGTCGAGAATCACCGGGGTGCGGCGCTGGGCGGCGCGGGCCAGGAAACCGGCGGTAGCGGCGATATCCGCGCTGGCGGCCACCCGCAGCAGATCCACGGGATCCTTCATCACCGGCCGGGCTCGGCGCATGGCGTCGCGGATGGCGGCGACCTTGCGAATCCAGCCCGCGTCGTCGATGCCGGTGCCACGGCCGACCGCGACGACCGGCTCGGTATTGGTGAGCGTGGCGATGAGCACGGTGGCCGGGGTGGTGTTGCCGATGCCCATGTCCCCGGCGATGAGCAGATCCGCGCCGCCGTCGATCTCCTCGTCCGCGATGGTGACCCCCGCGGCCAGCGCGGCGTCGATCTCTTCCGCGGACAGCGCGTCCTCCCGGTCGATGCTGCCGCAGGAGCGGCGCACCTTGTGCGCGCTGATCGACGGTTCGGTGTCGCCGTCGACGGCGATGTCGGCGATCCGGACCGTCGCGCCCGCAGCCCTGGCCAGCGCGTTGATCGCCGCGCCGCCCGCGAGGAATCCGGCGACCATCTGGGCGGTCACCTCACGGGGATAGGCCGAGACGCCGTGCGTGGCGACGCCGTGATCCCCGGCGAACACCACCACCCGCGCTCGCTCGAACTGCTTCGGCGGGCACGCGCCTTGGCAGGCGGCGATCCAATTGCCGAGCGTCTCGAGCCTGCCGAGCGAGCCCGCCGGTTTGATCAGCCGGGTCTGGCGCGCTTCGGCCTGTGCGCGGATCTCCGCGTCGGGGGGTGCAACCGGTCCGAATCCGTGTGTCACTGGTCGAGCCTCTCGGGTCGGGCAGCGGCGTCCTCGCCGCGGGTGGTCGTCGCCCAATCTTGCCCCGCGCGCCCGCGCGTGCCGAACGCCGCCCTCGAGCGAGTCCCCGCCCGGATACCCGCACGGCGCGCGGTAGCGGGCGCGCTCGGCGTGATCGTCGCGTCGGTCGGCCGATACGGATGCGCCGGAGTGGTGCGACATCGTCGACGAACCGCTCATCGCCGCGGTCAGCGGTGGGGCCACGCCGGAGGAACCGGCCGGTGATCCCGAAGGCCGCTCAGGCGTCGGGTGTGCGGCCGAAGCGGCGGCGGTACTCGGCGGGGGCCAGGCCGACGTGGCGCTGGAAATGGTGGCGCAGCAGCGCGGCGGAGCCGAATCCGCAACGGGAGGCGACGTGTTCGAGACCGAGCCCGGTGTCCTCCAGCAGCTGCTTGGCGTGCAGGATGCGCTGGGTGGTGAGCCACTTCACCGGGGTGGTTCCGGTCTCGGCGGCGAAGCGGCGGGCGAAGGTGCGGGTGGACATCGCGGCGCGGGCGGCGAGTTCCTCGACGGTGTGCGGCAGGTCGAGATGCTCGTTCATCCACTGCAGGGTTTCGCCGAGGCTGTCGGCGGAGCAGTCGGCGACCGGACGCTCGATGAACTGGCGCTGCCCGCCGTCGCGCTGCGGTGGCACGACCATGCGGCGGGCGATGCCGTTGGCCGCGGCGCTGCCGATCTCGCGGCGCACCAGGTGCAGGCAGGCGTCGATGCCCGCGGCGGTGCCCGCGCTCGTGACGAGATCGCCCTCGTCGACGAACAGCACGTCCGGGTCGACGGTGGCCTCGGGGTAGCGGGCGGCGAGCGTGTCGACGTAGCGCCAGTGGGTGGTGCACTTACGGCCGTCGAGCAGACCTGCCTCGCCCGCGAGGAACGCGCCCGAGCAGACGGTCAGGATGGTGGCGCCCGTCTGGTGGGCGTCGCGGAGCGCCTCGATCAGCCGCGGGTCGATGCCGCCCGTGAGGACCTCGACAGGCGCCGCGGGGACCGCGACCAGGTCGGCGCGGCGCAGTTCGGACAGATCGTAGGCCGGAGTGACGGTGACGCCGGGCGTGGTGGAGGCCAGCGGCTTGCCGGGCTCGGCTCCGCACACCTTGAAGTCGAAACCCGGCAGACCGTCGGCGGTGCGGTCCAGGCCGAAAACCTCGCAGACCACGCCGAATTCGAACATGGCGAGCTTCTCGAACAGCACGACGGCGACCTTCGACAACATCCACCGAGTCTAGCTGGCCGAAAATTGACGAACTATGTCAGAACAGCCACTTTCGGAGGAATCTTGATGATCGCAAACTTACTGCCATGACGATGATACTTTTCGCCCTCGCCGGTATCGCCCTCCTCGCTTTCCTCCTCACTCCCGGCTACGGCCCGGCCGGTTCCTCCGATGTCGTCGATCGCGATGTCCAGCGCGCCCGCGCGGAGATCGCCGCCATCGCCGGTCGCGCCGACCACCGCTGACCCGGGCGGCCGACCGCTGTGCATCCCTACGACGGCCGCGGGTTCCCGCAACGATGTCGGCCGAAGGGCGGCGTCGGAAACGACAACGGCCGCCCGTCGCGAGGACGAGCGGCCGTGGCAGCCGAGGAATCGGGGAATCAGTCAGACAGCGTCGCCCGGGCTGACCCGCGGCTTGGGAGCGCGCATCCGGCGGATCTGGGAGGCGCGCACGAAGGCGTACCAGCCGAGCTTGATGCCGGTGTCGGTGGTGTCCGGGAATCGCTCGACGACCCGGTTGTTGACCAGCTTGCCGAGGATGACGCCCTCGATGGCCATGAACAGCATCATCACCAGCATGACCAACGTCACGATGGTCTGCAGGCCGGGCGCGGCGAACATCGACAGGATCAACACCAAGGCCATCGGCATGAACAGGCCCGCCAGATTGCGCCTGGCATCGACGATGTCGCGCACGAAGGCGCGCACCGGGCCCTGATCGCGCGGCAGCAGGTACTTGTCCTCCCCGGCGAGCATCTTCGCGCGACGCTCCTGCATGGCGAGCTTGCGCTCGGCGGCGGCGGCCTTGCGCTCCGCGCGGGTGCCCCGCGGCCCCTTGGCGGCCTTGCGGCGGGCCCGGGCCTCCTTGGCGGTGAGCGGGGCGGGCGCGACCGGGCCGCGCCTGTTGCCTTGTGCCTCACGGCGTTTCGGAGTGGGACGGCCCTTGCCGGGGGTGGTGGCGGCGCCGGTCTTGGTCATGCTGACGGCCGCGTCGTCGTGCGCGTCCGCCGTGGACTCGGCGGTCGCGTCGGTGGTGCCGGCCTGGTCGCGACGGAACAACTTCACGCCGACCAGGCTATTCGATGGCGTGTCGCGCCCCGAAACCCGGTCGCTTTCGGTGAGGCCGTCGTCGCCGGGCGACGCCGCGGTGGCAAGATGGGGGAATACACGAAGGGGAATACCAGCCCGAGTAGTGGCGTTGATGCAACGGGTTGACCTCAGCTGTCCTTTAGGAGCGTTCATGACTGTGCAGAACGAGACCACGACTCACGGCGTGATCCTGACCGACGCCGCGGCGAGCAAGGCCAAGGCGCTGCTGGATCAGGAAGGCCGCGACGACCTGGCGCTGCGTATCGCCGTGCAACCGGGCGGATGCGCCGGCCTGCGTTACCAGCTCTTCTTCGACGACCGCACCCTCGACGGCGACCTGACCGCCGACTTCGGCGGGGTCAAGTTGGCCGTGGACCGGATGAGCGCGCCGTACGTGCAGGGCGCCTCGATCGACTTCGTCGACACCATCGAGAAGCAGGGTTTCACCATCGACAACCCGAACGCCACGGGCTCCTGCGCCTGCGGCGATTCCTTCAACTGACCTGTTCGACCGAGATGGGTGGCCCCCGTTCGACGGGGGATACCCACGCGAGGTGGCTCCTTCCCACGGGCCGGTATTGATACGGTGAAGGCGGGGACCGGTATCTCCGGCCCGCGCCCGCTGCCGCCTACCGTTGAAGGGGCCCCGCCTCGTGTCTATCGCCGTGTCCGCGTCCATCGCGACCGACCATCTCATGCGTTTTCCCGGACGGTTCGCCGATGTGCTGCTGGCCGACCAGCTCGCCAACGTGTCGCTGAGCTTCCTCGTCGACGACCTGCAGATCCGCCGTGGCGGTGTGGGCGGCAACATCGCCTTCGCGATGGGCGTGCTCCATCGCACCCCGCTGCTCGTCGGCGCGGTCGGCGCGGATTTCGCCGAATACCGTGCGTGGCTGGAACAGCACGGCGTCGACTGCTCGACGGTGCACATCTCCGACCGCGCGCACACCGCCCGCTTCGTCTGCACCACCGATGAGGACATGGCTCAGATCGCGTCCTTCTACCCCGGCGCGATGAGCGAGGCCCGTGACATCTCCGTCGCCGAGTTGGCCGAGAACCATTCGTTGGATCTGGTGCTGGTCGGCGCCAACGATCCGGAAGCCATGCTGCGCCACACCGAGGAGTGCCGCGAGCTGGGCATCGCCTTCGCCGCCGATCCGTCCCAGCAGCTGGCCCGCCTCGACGGCGACCAGGCGGTGCGGCTGATCGAAGGTGCCGCCTACCTGTTCACCAACAAGTACGAGTGGGCGCTGCTGCTGCAGAAGACCGGTCTGAGCGAGGCCGAAGTGGCCCAGCGGGTGGGCGTGCGTGTCACCACGCTCGGCGCGGACGGGGTGCTGATCGTCGACCGCGACGGCAGCGAGGTGACCGTCGGCGTGGTCCCCGAGAACGAGAAGGTCGATCCCACCGGCGTCGGCGACGCCTTCCGCGCGGGCTTCCTCACCGGCCACACCTCGGGGCTGAGCATCGAGCGGTCCGCCCAGCTCGGCTCGCTCATCGCGGTGCTGGTGCTGGAGACCACGGGCACCCAGGAGTGGAAGCTCGACAAGGACGAGGCGCTGGTCCGGCTGGCCAAGGCCTACGGCGACCAGGCCGCCGCCGACATCGAGCCGCTGCTCTAGCAGCCCCCTCCGGGGCGGGCCGTTGGTCCCGCCCCGGACGGTCTCACAGCGAGACCGGGTAGACCGGCTCCTGGATCTCGGGCTTGATGCGGTCCTCGACGAAGATGCCGTGCCAGACCATGAACACCAGCAGCGTCCACAGCCGCCTGCTGTGATCGGAGCGGCCCTCGCGGTGGTCGACCAGCATCGCGGTGATCGCGGCCTTGTCGAGCAGGTGGTCGGTCTGCGAGTCGGCGATCTGGGCGTGCGCCCAGTCGTAGAGTTCGGTGCCGCGCAGCCAATGCCGCAGCGGAACCGGGAAACCGAGCTTGGCGCGATGGAGCACGTGGCCGGGCACGATGCCCTCCAGTGCCCGGCGCAGCGCGTATTTGGTGGTCTCCTTGGTGAGCTTCTGATCGAAGGGCAGCTGCTCGGCGACCTTGCGCACCTCGTTGTCCAGGAACGGCACCCGCAGCTCCAGCGAGTTCGCCATGGTCATCTTGTCGGCCTTGACCAGAATGTCGCCCCGCAGCCAGGTGAACAGGTCCAGGTGCTGCATGCGCGCCACCGGGTCCCAGCCGCGCGACTGCGCGTAGATCGGGGCGGTGACGTCCTGATGCGTCCACTCCGGGCGGAACTCGCGCAGCACCGAGCGCAGCTGGGCATCACTGAAGCTGCGGGCGTTGCCGTAGTAGCGCTCCTCGAGCGTCAGCGAACCGCGGTGCAGCAGGCTCTTGCCGCGGGTGCCGTCCGGGATGCGATCCGACAGCTTGCCCGCCAGCCTGCGCAGCCCCTTGGGCAGGTACTCGAAAGGCTTCAGCGACAAGGGTTCCCGGTAGATGGTGTAACCGCCGAACAGTTCGTCGGCGCCCTCGCCGGAAAGCACCACCTTGACGTGCTTGCGTGCTTCCTTGGCCACGAAGTACAGCGGCACCAGCGCCGGGTCGGCCACCGGGTCGTCGAGATACCAGACGATCTCCGGGATGGCGGCGGCGAACTCGGCGGGGGAGACCACCTTGACGACATGGCGGGCGCCGATGGCCGCGGCGCTCTCGGCGGCCACATCCACCTCGGAGTAGCCCTCGCGCTCGAAGCCGGTGGTGAAGGTGATCAGATTCGGGTTGTGGCGCATGGCCAGCGCCGCGACCGCGGTGGAGTCGATGCCGCCGGACAGGAACGAGCCGACGGTGACGTCCGCGCGCATGTGCTTGGCGACGGAGTCCTCGAGCGCGGCGGCGATCTCGTTGTAGCGGGCCTGCTCGGAACCGGGCGTGAACGGGCGCACCGGGAAACGCGGGGTGAAGTAGCGGGTGATCGCCGGCTCGGCACCGGGACGCAGTACCGCGTAGGTGCCCGACTCCAGCCGGCGAACGGCCGCGTGCAGGGTCTCCGGCTCCGGTACGTACTGCAGCACCGTGTAGTGCTCGAGCGCGCGCGGATCGAGTTCGTCGCCGCGCTCGCACGCGGGCAGCAGATCCAGCAGGCTCTTCTTCTCGCTGCCGAACGCGGTGCCGCCGGGCCCGGTGGCCAGGAACAGCGGTTTGATGCCGAACGGGTCGCGGGCCAGGAACAGCTCGTCGCGCTCGGTGTCCCAGACCGCGAAGGCGAACATGCCGCGCAGCTTCGCGACGGCGTCGACGCCCCAGTAGTGGTAGGCGGCGACGATGGTCTCGGAATCGCCCTCGGTGCGGAACATCGGCTGGTCGCCGAATTCTGCGGCGTGCGCGGCTCGCAGTTCCTCGCGCAGTTCGAGGTAGTTGTAGATCTCGCCGTTGAAGGTCAGCGCGTAGCGCTCGGGGGACTCCGGCGGACCCCAGCGCAGCGGCTGATGGGAGTGCTCGATGTCGATGATCGACAGCCGGTTGAACCCGAAGACGAGGTGGTCGTCGTGCCAGGTGCCCCGTTCGTCCGGTCCACGGTGTCGCATGCAGTGCAGCGCGTTGTAGACCTGATCCACGACCTCGGAAGTCGCCGCGTCAGCTGTCAGGAATCCGAGCAGTCCGCACACGTGTCGGCAACCTCGTTTCTCCGGTCGGGGGCGCCGCGTCGCACGCGGCCGAAATGACGTGTCCGAGTATGCCGCACGCGCGCGCAGGACGCCTCATGCGCTGGTCGCGGGGTGCCGCGGGGGCCGCGCCGTGGGGGAACGGGCGTGCGGCCCGAGTGTCGAACGCGACCCGGCGACATAGAGGCCGCCCGTTTGGTCTACGCTGCGTAGTACTCAGGTCGTTCTCAGGCAGGGTGGGTCCTCGGTGGCCGCCGTCCGGAGAAAGATCTGAACGAGCTTTTATCGTGTCGTCAGGGCGGATCGCGGCCCCGACGGCGCACTGTCGGAATGTGTGGCGACCAGGAAGGCGTGAGCGTGGCGCACAAGGCGAGCGAAGAGATCGGGGCACGACCCGTTCGGGGTCGGCAGGGCCGCATCCTTCGGCGGGCCGGGCTGGCGGTGTCCTTGGGGATCACCGCGATGCTCGTCTCGGGCTGCTCCATCGACAATGTTTGGCTGCGGTTCGGCTGGCCCTCGGGCGTCACGCCGCAGGCCACCCGGATGCGGGAACTGTGGACCTGGTCCGTCGTGGCCGCGCTGATGATGGGCGTGCTGGTCTGGGGTCTGACCTTCTGGACCGTCGTCTTCCACCGCAAGAAGAAGGGCTCGCCGGAGTTCCCGCGTCAGACCGGCTACAACGTGCCGCTGGAACTGACCTACACGGCTATCCCGTTCGTCATCATCGCGGTGCTGTTCTACTTCACCGTCGTGGTGCAGAACTACGTGCACGAGAAGGTGGCGGATCCCGACGTCACCGTCGACGTCACCGGCTTCCAGTGGAACTGGAAGTTCGGCTACCGCGAAGTCGACTTCAAGGACGGCTACCGCTTCGACGGCATCGACACCGCCCGTGAGGCCGCCGCTGCCGAGCAGCTGAAGGCCTACGAGGAGCGCATCGACCCCGAGCACGGTCACCCGCAGCCCGGTCCGGTGCACGGCCACCCGGAGAACGACCTGTCGTTCCTGCACTACGACACCGTCGAGACCGTCGGCACCAGCACCGAGATTCCGGTCCTGGTCCTGCCGACCGGCAAGGTCATCGAGTTCCAGCTCGCCGCCGCCGACGTGATCCACTCCTTCTGGGTGCCGGAGTTCCTGTTCAAGCGCGACGCGATGCCCAACCCCAAGGAGAACAACTCCGACAACGTCTTCCAGATCACCGAGATCGACACCGAAGGCGCGTTCGTCGGCCGGTGCGCCGAGATGTGCGGCACCTACCACTCGATGATGAACTTCGAGATCCGGGCGGTTTCGCCGGAGAAGTTCACCCGGTACCTGGACGAGCGCCGCGCGGGTAAGACCAACGCCGAGGCCCTGTCGGCGATCGGCGAGTCCCCGGTGGCCACATCGACCAGTCCGTTCCAGACGGATCGCTCGGCGAAGAGCGCGTCCGGCGAGTCCGAGTGAGGATTGATCTGACATGAGGATCGAAGCACGCATCTTCGAACTGTTGACGGTGTTCTTCATCATCGTCTCCGTCGTCTACGGCTTCTTCACCGCACAGTCGCGTACCGGCATCGAATGGGCGGGCACCACCGCCATCGTGCTGACCGCGGGTCTGTCGTTGATCGTCGGCACCTACTTCCGGTTCGTCGCCCGTCGCCTGGACCTGCGTCCGGAGGACTACGAGGACGCGGAGATCGTCGACGGCGCCGGTGACCTCGGCTTCTTCTCGCCGGGCAGCTTCTGGCCCATCCTGCTGGCCGGCGCGGGTTCGATCGCGGCCCTGGGTCTGGCCTTCTTCGAGCCGTGGCTGATCGCCGTCGGTGTCGTGGCTGTCGTCGTCGCGGCCGGCGGGCTGGTGTTCGAGTACCACCTCGGCCCCGAGAAGCACTGAGCCGGACTCTCGGCGGGCTGCTCCGGTAGCCCACACGAGACACAGCGACAGCAGCGCCCCCACCCGTACGGGTGGGGGCGCTGCTGTGTTTCCACAGGGGTGCGCTCGTCCGCACGGGGGCGCTCGTCCCGGGCAGGCTTTCGGTGTCGCGGGTGGCCGCCGGAGTGGAATGCCCGCCTCGTGGGGACTGCCGAAGACGGCGAAGGCCGAATGCGTCCGCCAACGCATCCGGCCTTCGGGCGTCGCTCTGTCTACTGCGCCGATTCGTAGCGCAGGGCGCGCTCGGAGGCGCAGATCTCGTCGATGCTCGACACGATGTCGCGCAGCAGTTCCGAGGGCAGCGCCGAGGGGCGCAGGCGGCAGGTGAAGGTGATCAGGCCGTGGTCCTCGTGCGGCAGGTTGCGCGCGGCGGCCTCGGCGCGCAGGTAGTTCGAGCGCACGCCATAGGTCATCGCCGAGATGACGGTGAAGCAGCCGGTGCGCTCGCGATGCCCGGAGAACAGATCGTGCAGCCGGTAGAAGACCGAGGAGTAGGTCGACATCGGAGCGAAGATGCCCACGCGGTAGGCCGGGCCGCGCTCGGAGGAGCTGATGACCGTGTCGGCGAGGTATTCCGCGTCGCGCAGGGTGAGCACCTTCGGTGCGAACATCAGCGCGCCCGCCGCGGCGTTGCGCACCGGCATGCCCGCGCGCCCGCTGGCGTGCGAGGCGATGGCGCCCAGGCCCTTACGGGCGCGGGTGCCGACGTCGCGCCGGGCCTTCAACGAGCGGGTCGGCGCGGTCGGGAACAGACTCGACCACTGGCCGAAGCGGACCGTGCCCAGTTGCACGTGGCCGGTTCCGACCGGACGCGCGACCTTGAGCGGCTGGGTGTCGACCCAGCGGCCCACCTGCAGCGCGGCGTTGCCGGGCCGGGAGATCTCGCTCTGGGCGTGCTCGACGAAGGAGTCGAAGTCCAGGAACCGGTGGGCGTCGGTGGTGAGCCAGGTGTGGTCCTTGTCGACCTCGATGGTGTCCAGCGTCAACGCGGTGATGATGCCCGCCCGGCCACCCGCGCCGAGGATGCGGTGGAAGCGCTCGGTGTGGTGATCGCGCCCGCAGGTGCCGATGCGCCCGTCCGGATCGACGTACTCCAGATCGACGACCTGGTCGATGAACAGGCCGTGGCGGTGCGAAGCGCTGGAGACACCGCCGACGGAGGCGAATCCGCCCGCGGTGATGTCCCGGTGGTCGCCGACGATCGGCAGGCCGAGGCCGTGCGCGCCGAGCCTGCGGTCGATCTCGGAGAGCTTCGCCCCCGCCTGCACCCGGACGGTCTTGCGACCCAGGTTGATATCCAGTACGGCGTTCATCCTGCGCAGCGACACCACCGCGCGGTGATCTGGCACCTGCAGTCCCTCATCGAGGACCTCGCCACCGACGACCGTGAGACCTTCGGCGCGCACCCGCGAATCCCGAACAGTGCGAACGACATCCGCGGTGTCACGAGGTAGATATTCTTCGGTGGAGACAGACTGCGACGTGCTCATGGGTCAAAACTTAACCACAGCCGCGCGAGTTGTGCGCACTCGAATCCGGGACAGCGCTCAGGAGGCCAGACGCGCGATCCGGTGGTGGATCTCACCGGCCCAGTCGATGCCGTCGAGGCGGTGGTGTTCCATCCACAGCGCGTCGAACACATCCCGTCCCTCGGTGAAGAAATTGCCGCGCTTGTCCGCTTCGAAGACCACACTCATCCCGGTCTCGGTGGCGATGAACGTGACCTCGAGCTGGTTCAGGCTCGGGTAGTGCGGCGAGCCCGCGAACTCGATCTCCTGATAGAAGGGCAGCGTCTGCGGGGTGTTGTGCACCCGGCCCTGCTCGACGTCGGCGCTGCGCAGGTGGAAACCCAGACGCTCCACGGCTTCCAGCACGATGTGCTGCGCCGGGAGCGCGCCGACGCCGATCGGGTCGGTGTCGCCCGCGTCGACCGCGCCGCGGATGCCGACTTCGGTGCGCAGCGAGACCACGGTGCCGGGCAGGTGCCTGCCGTTGTAGAACGTAATGGGGGTTTCCATCGGCGCGCGGGCGGCGAACCGGAACGACATCTCGGCCTCGGCGGGCAGATGGAACGGGCCGGTCACCCCCACCGGGGCGAAGCCGACATCGCTCAGGCCCTCGTGGTCCTCGTACTCCTGCTCGACGCGGGTCACGAACTTCACGGCGATGTACTCCACGTCCTGAGCGACGCGCCCGCCGCGCAGCCGGATCGTTCCCTCGACCACGCCGCCGGGCTGCACTCCGGGGGTGAACAATTCGGTCTCGACCTCGGCCCCGCCGACACCCGCGGCGGCCAGCAATTTCTTGAACATGCCGGGAAGTGTGGCGGGCGGACCTGAAGAAGATCTTGTGGTCGGCTTGCGTTGTGAGCAAGGTCATCGCGCGTGCAGCCCGGTATACACCGGGACGAGCCCGCTGTGCGGAAACGAAAAAGGCTCCGAACCCCATGGGGGCCGGAGCCTTTCGATGAAAGTCGCTCAGCTCGCCGCGGAATCCGGGATCCGGGTGGCTTCCGGCCGGGAACCCGACGGAGTGCCCTTGAGACTGTGTGCGTAGACGTCGACGTATTCCTGGCCGCTCAAACGCATCAATTCGTACATCACCTCATCGGTGACGGCGCGCTCGACGAATCGATTCCCCGCCATGCCCTCGTAGCGCGAGAAATCGATCGGGGCGCCGAATTTCACGGTCACCTTGTGCCTGCGCCAGCGGAACGGTCCGGGCGGGGACACCTTGTCGGTGCCGATGACCGCGACCGGGACGACCGGCACGCCGGTCTCCAGCGCCAGTCGCGCCATACCCGTCTTGCCCTTGTAGAGGCGGCCGTCGGGCGAGCGGGTGCCCTCCGGGTAGAGGCCGACCAGCCTGCCCTGGTCGAGCAACTTGCGGGCGGCGTTGAGCGCGTCCTCGGCGGCGTCGGCGCCGCTGCGGTCGATGGGGTATTGGCCGGTGCCGCTGAAGAAGAACTTCTGCAGACGCCCCTTGATCCCGGGGGTGGTGAAGTACTCGGCCTTGGCCAGGTAGTTGATCCGGCGCGGGCTCAACAGGGGAGCGAAAAGCCAGTCGGCGAAAGAAAGATGATTACCCGCCATGATCGCCGGGCCGTCGGC
Source organism: Nocardia higoensis (assembly GCF_015477835.1). Classification (NCBI taxonomy): domain Bacteria; kingdom Bacillati; phylum Actinomycetota; class Actinomycetes; order Mycobacteriales; family Nocardiaceae; genus Nocardia; species Nocardia higoensis. The sequence continues at coordinate 343,173 of NZ_JADLQN010000004.1, forward strand.
CGGAATATTTTCCAGGCCTTCCACGGTCGGGCGGTTGTAGGCGTGGATGAAAGGCCCCAGCAGCGCGAATTTCAGAAGCCAGTAGAACATGACATCCTTCCCCCAGGGGACCGGGATCGGTGGGTGGCAGACGTGCGACCTATGCGACTTTACCGCTGGTCGGAGTACTCATCCAACCACGGAGGTTGCGGTGATGCGGATTCGCCGCGCCGCACCGCGCCGGTCTGGTCACAATGCGGTTACCGGCGGGTTGCGGGCGCGCTGCGGCTATTGTCCGCGAGGCGATCTCGTCGACGCCGAACCGGTCCGGGAAATCGCGGCTCTGGCGAGTTCGGCGGCGCCGATCTCGCCGGCCGCCTCACCCAATTGCGTGGTCCTGATGCGTGCCAGCGGACGGTGTCCGGCGCCGGTGACCGAGCGGGCGTACTCTTCGCGCGCCTCGTCGAGGAACAGTGGCGCCGAACTGCTCACCCCGCCGGCGACCACGATCAGATCCGGATCGAAGATGTCGCTGACGAAAGCCAGACCCAGACCGAGCCACCGGCCGAAATCGGCGACCGCCGCCACCGCTACCGGGTCGTCGTCCTGCGCCGCGCCCGCCACCCGCCGACCGGTGAGCGCGCCCGGTTCGGCGGCGACCTCGGCTGCCAGCAGTGTCGACTCGGACGGATCGGTGGCCAGCATCTCGATCGCGGTCTCGGCGAGGGCGGTGCCGCTGCAGTAGCGCTCCCAGCAGCCGCGCTTGCCGCATGCGCAGCTGCGGCCGTTCGGGACCACTTGCAGGTGGCCGAGTTCCGGGGCCACGCCGTGGGTTCCGCGATAGAGCGTGCCGTCGACGAGCAGCGCCGCGCCGATCCCGGTGCCGATCGCGACCAGCACGACATTGTGTCCGCCCGCCGCGGCGCCGAACCGGTACTCGGCCCACGCGGCGGCATTGGCGTCGTGCTCGAGGATGACCGGCAGGCCGAGCCGTTCGGTCAACTGCTGTGCGACAGGGGCGTCGCGCCAGGGCAGGTGCGGGGCGAACCGGACGGTGTCGCGGTGTTCGTTGACGAAACCGGCGACCGCGAGGCCCACCGCGGCGATCGGGTGGCGCGCGCACAGTTCCCGCACCGCGCGGGCCAAGGCGTCCTCGAGCGCGCGGGCGCTGTGCGGCGTAGGGGACTGGACGGTGTCGAGGACCTGTCCGCCCGCGTCGACCACGGACGCGCGAATGTTGGTGCCGCCGACATCGATGCCGACGGTCAGGGGAGCGCCCGTCACGTCAGGTCCTGATCGTCACGGGGATGTCGGTGTAGCCGGAGCGCTTGCGGGTCGATGCCGAGCGTCGGGATGATCGGGTCGGGTCGCCGATCCCGCCCGTCCGGTCGCCGCGTCCGCCGTCGGCGCCCGCGTCGCGGGTGGTGGTGTCCTCGTGTGTGGTGCCGGGGTCTGCCGTGGTGCCGGATTCCGCTGTCGCGCCAGGACTTTCGGTGGTGCCCGCTGCCTTCGCGGGGGTGGGATCCGACGTGGCGTGTGGGTTCGCGGACGGGGCGGTGCCGGTGCGGACGTGCGAGTCGCGGTGGGTGTGCGAGTCGCGGTGGGTGTGCGGACCCGCGGGGGCGTCGGTGGGCAGGACCGGCTCGACGGGCGCGCCCGCCAGTGCTTCGCGCAGGACGGTGACGATGGCGGTGCCGTGGTCGGCGATCGCGGTCAGCACGTCGTGGTGTTCGCCGCGGAGCAGGGCGGCGGTCGCGCAGACCGGGCACCAGCTGCAACTCGACCACTCGGGTCGGTCGTCGGCGGCGCTGCGCAGAGCCGGTTCCACCCGCTCCAGGACGGTCTCGGCGAGCATGCGCAGTTCCGCGGCGAATTCGGCGAAAGCATCCGGCTGGTGTTCGTGTGCGGAGGGTCGGGGCACGTCAGCGGCCTTCCGTGCTCGCCGGCCACAGGGCCGGGTCGGGGTGGAATCGCACCACCAGGCAGCCGGTGTCCAGCTCGGCGTCGAAGACCGTGCATCGACGCAACACCGGGGCCAGGCGCACCCGGCGCCGCACCCCGTCCGCTCCCACGATCAAATCGTCCTCCACTCGTCCCAGTCGCAGCGTCGCCGGATCGACGACGGGCAGCCGCATCCACAACGCGTACACCGAGTCCAGCCCGGTGCCGGACTCCCATCGAACCACCGGCTCCCCGGAACGCACGTCGACACGCGTCGGTGCGTCATCGCCCGCGGATTCGCCATTCCGGCCGCCACGGGTCGGATCGGTGGCCCGCACCTGGCCGCTGTCCCGGTGTGCCGTCCGCGTCGTCGGTGCGTCGTCGGAGTCGGAGTGCCATGACGACGGAGCCAGGGCCGCGAGCGCGTCGGGGCCGACCGGTTCGGTGCCCGTGTCCGCGGACACCAGCACCGCCACGTCGTCGAGTTCCGCGCGCAGTTCGGCGATGACGGCCTGTTGATCGGCGCGGCGGTTGCGGTACCAGTGCACGGCCGGATGGGCGGCTTCCAGCGGACCGGCGGGGGCCGGCGTCGCGGGCAGGGCCTTGTTCACCAGTACCGCGTCCAATCGCAGGCCGAGTAGGGCGGCGGCCGAACGGACCCGGCGGGTCTCGGCGACGGCGACCCGCTCGGCAGCGGTGACCAGGCGCAGGGCGGTGCGCTCGTGATCGGCGAGCAGGTCGCGCACCCGGGTCACCGCGGTCACGATCCGTTCGACGGTTGCGGCGAGCACGGCGCGCCGTGGATCGAAGCCGCTGACGCTCATGGCGCGTGCGTGCGGCGGCCACAGGCGTTCGAGATAGTCGAGCAGGGTCTGCGGGGCGGTGACGATGCGCAGCATGTCGGCCGAGGGCGGGCAGTCCACGACCAGCACGCTCCAGTCGGCGTCCTCGGCGAGCGCGGCCAGTTCGGTGAGCATGAGCAGTTCCTGCACGCCCGGCAGGCCGGTCAGCTCGGCGGGATCGAGCGCGGCGGGATCGATACCGAAGGCGTGGCTGTGCGAGCCGCCCGCGGACAGCATCGTGGTCACCTCGGCGAAGCGGTCCTCGAGGAGGGCGAGCGAATCGAGCTCGATGACGTCCAGCCCCGGCGCCACTCGCGCGATACCGGCGACCGTGCCCGGGTCGTGCGGGAACCGGAAACCGAGGACATCGCCCAGCGAGTGCGCCTGGTCCAGCGAGGCCAGCAGCACGTCCTCCCCGGCACGCGCGTAGGACAACGCGCCCGCGCAGGCGAGGGTGGTCTTGCCGACACCGCCCTTGCCGACGAACAGTTCGAGCCGGGTGCGCCGCGGCCCGTGGTGCGCGGCCGTCAGCCTTCGGCCCGTTTCTTCAGTTCCTTGAGGGCCGTGTCGGTGATGACCTTCTCGGCCTTGCGCTTGAACATGCCGATCATCGGGATGTTCAGATCGACGGTCAGCTCATAGATCACCTCGGTGAAGCCGCCGGATCTCTCCAGCAGCACGTAGCTGCCGTCCTGGGCCTTCTGCAACTCGCCTTCGACCAGCCGCCAGGTCACCGCCCGTTCGTCGGTCCGCCACGCGTAGGACAGCACATAGGTGTCCTTGACGACTCCGGCGTCGAGCACGAAGCGCGCGGTGCGGGCCAGTCCGTCGGCGCCCCGGTCGAGGACCTCGACGGACTTGGCCGCCGCCACCCACTCCGGATAGGACTCCAGATCGGCGATGACAGCCATCACCCGCTCGGCGGGTGCCTCGATGAGGATCGACCTCTGGGTCCGGTCGGCCATGGGGTTCAGCGGTTCCTTTCCGGCGACGTTGCTGGGGTGGCTCCGAGTGTGGACGGGTCAGGCGGCAGGAGTGACGCCCGCCGGGCGCCCGGCTTCGAGCAGTGCCTTGACCTCGAACGACATCCTCTTGCCCGCTACCCGCCTGGCCCGATCGGCGGCGGCCGCCGCGCGGGGCGCGAGGGTCTGGGGCGGCTCGGGTTCGCCGTGCAGGAAGTAGTGCAGGATGACCCCGTCCAGCGACGGTTCCAGCCACACCTCCATCGTGCCGGTCAGCGGACCGCGCACGATCCAACGGATGCCCTTGTCGCCGCGGTCTTCGCGTACCTCGAGCTGAAGGTCCGGCCACCACCGGCGCCACCGGCTCCGATCGGCCAGCACCTCGGCGACGGCAGCGCCGGAGGCGACGACGAACGTCTGGTCGGCGACCTGAATGCTGCTCACTCCGCTGAGCGTAATGGATGCGTCCGTGCCCCGGACGTGGCACGTCTGTATCGGCGCCGACGTGGCACGTCTGTATCGACGCCGACGTGGCACGCCGGTATCAGCGCAGGAGTTCGCGCAACCGTGCGCCGATGGCGTCCCAGTGCCAGTGCTCTCGCACCCAGGCCCGGCCTGTCGCGCCCATCGCGGCGGCGGCGTCGCGATCGGACAGGACGGACACCACCGCGTCGGCGATCTGATCCACCCGTCTGCCGTCCACCACGTGGCCGGTCTCGCCCTCACGCACTGTTTCCGGTGCGCCACCGGAACACCCCGCGATCACCGGGACACCGGTGGCCGAGGCTTCCAGGTAGACGATGCCCAAGCCCTCGACATCCAGGCCCGCGCCCCTGGTGCGGGCGGGCATGGCGAACACGTCGGCGATGGTGTGGTGCGCGGCCAGTTCGGCCGAGGGCACCCGCCCGGTGAACACGACGTCGCCGGACACCTCCAGTGCCTGCGCGAGCCCCCGCAGCTTCTCTTCGTAGGGGCCGCCGCCCGCGATCACCAGCACCGCGCCGTCGATCCGGGTACGGATCTCGCGCATGGCCACGATCAACGCGTCCTGGCCCTTGCGCGGTACCAGCCGGGACAGGCACAGGATCGTCGGGCGCTCGCCCAGCCCGTAACGGTCGCGCAGGTGCGCGCGTGCGGCCGGATCGGGACGGAAGACCTCGGGATCGACCCCCGGGGGCAGGTACTCGAGCGCGGCGTTCGCGCCGAACGCGGAGGCGAACCGGCCGCGGGTGTACTTGCTGACATAGGTGACCACGTCGGTGTTCTCGCCGATCACCCGCAGAGCCTGCCGCGCGCCGGGCAGCATCGACCAGCCGACCTCGTGACCGTGGGTGCTGGCCAGCACCCGTTCGGCGCCCGCGCGGCGCAGTCCCGGGGTGAGCAGAGCCAGCGGCGCGGCGGCGCCGAACCAGACGGTGTCGCACTTCTCCTCGCGCAGGAGGCGGGCGGCGCGGCGGGCGACGGCGGGGGTCGGCAGCATGAGCGTGGTGGGATGGCGGACCACCCGGAACTTCTGGCCCGCGTCGAACTTCACGTGTGAATCGCCGCGCCAGCGGGGTGCGTAGACCACCAGATCCTCCGGGGGCAGCTGCCCGGCGAGTGCCTGCAGATACGACTGGATACCACCCGGCCGGGGCGGGAAATCGTTGGTAACCAGCAGAGTTCGGGCCATACGGACAACCTACTCGGCGGCGGATAGCCCGCGCTGTCGTGGTCGCGCTAGCCCGAGCGGTCCGCGATCCAGGAACGCCACCGGCCGACGAGGCTCGCGCGGTCGGTACCGAGTACCTCGCGCAGCAGCCGGTCCTCGTCCGCACGGCCGTTCCCGGCGAGGGCGCGGTACAGCTGGAGCAGTCGTGGTTCGTCGTAGGTGGCGGCGACGAACGCGCAGATCGTCCACGCCTGTTCGTACGCCTCGACCGCGCCGGGTCCGCTGAACGCGGCGTCGGCGGGCAGCGCGTCGGGCAGGGCACCCGACCGGGCGGCGGCGCGTACGGTCGGGGCGATCTCGGCGAAGGTGTGACCGAGACCGCGATGGGCGACGTAGTCGGCGAAGCCCTCGGCCAGCCATTGCGGGGCGTCTGCCGCGGTGTGCGCGCGGGTGGCGAGGTGGGTGAGTTCGTGGCGCAGCAGGGTGCGTAGCTGGTCCGGGGTCAGGCGTGCGCCCGCATCGGGGGCGAAGACCACTCGCCGGCCCGTCGGGGGAGTGCCGAAGACGAACGGGTCGGAGAACGCGGCGGCCGCGATGTCGGCGGTCGTCGCGGCGGCGGCCGTTTCGTCGCTGTCCGCTCGGCTGCTTCCGCTCGTGATGCTGCCCGCATCGCCGCCCGCGCCCGGATCGGTGTCGGTCTCCGGGCCCGTGGCGAGTCGGGGTGGACGCAGGAGGGCGGCGAACTCGGCGCGGTCGGCGGCGACGACCACCACGACGGCGCGGGTCCACGCGGTGTCGCCGGTATCCCAGAAGCCTGCCACGGCGGACAGGGCCGCGGGCAGTTCGGCGGCCAGCCGGTCGGCGAGCGCCTCGTCGCCCGGATGAGCGAGGACGACGGCTTCGGTGTCCGGCGGCCGGATCTCGCGCAGCTCGCCGAACGGTGCCATGATCCGGCGCGCGGGTTCCAGGTGTGCGGTGCCCGCGAGATCCGCGTCCGCGAGCGGCGTGGCGGTTTCGGGGAGCAGGCGGATCAGCGCACAGCCGGAGACGGTCAGCAGCGCGATCACCGCCACCGTGAACAGGAACTGCCCCCGATCGCGAGCAGCGGCCGGAGGACCGAGAGGGTGACGGTCTGTCACGTCGACGTCAGTACCGCCGCGCGGAGTGATAGGGCGTGGAGCCCATCGGGGCGACCGCCACCGGCACACCGAAGGTCGACGCGTGCAGCATCATCCCGTTGCCGGCGTAGATGCCGACGTGGGAGACCTCGGGGTAGAAGAACACGACGTCGCCGGGCTGGAGATCGTCCTTGTCCACCGGAGTGCCGTAGTTCGCCTGCGCCGAACTGGTGCGCGGCACGTTCTTGCCGACCTGTCTGAACGCCCACTGCACCAGGCCCGAGCAGTCGAACTGGTTCGGGCCGGTGGCGCCCCAGACATACGGATCGCCGACCCGGGTGAGACCGGCGGCCAGCGCGCTGGTGCCACTGCCGGGGACAAGGCCCTGCAGCAGGGTGTCGCGGTCGAAGCCGGGAGGGAAGGGTGAACCGGCCAGCGCCGAGCGGTCCGCCGCCGACAGCGCGCCCCACGCCTGAACGACCTGGGCGATGGCGCCCGCGAGTTCGCTGCGCTTGTGCTCGAGATCGGCGCGCACCTCGTCGGCCTTGCGCGCTGCCTCATGGGCGGCGTCGGCGGCGGCACGGGCGGTGTTCTCGGCGGCCGTGGCCGCGTCGTCGGCCTTCTTGAACCGGCGCAGTTCGTCGGTGGTCTGCGTGGCGAGCATGTCCATCGTGGACATCCGGTCCAGCATCTGCTGCGGTGAGTCGCTGACCAGTACCGCGAACATGCGGTTGGTGCGCACGCCCTGGTAGGCGGCGATGGCGGTGCGGTCGATGACGGGCTGGAAGGCGCGGACCTCCGCGCGGGCTGCCTCGACCACCGCGGTGCGCGTGGCGAGTTCGGCGTCGGCGGCCTGCTGGACGGCGAGCTTGGCGTCGAAGTCCTCCTGCGCGCCGAGCGCTTGCTCGTTGAGCTGCTCGGACTGGCGGGAGAGCTCGATCATCTTCTGCACCGCCTCGCTCGCGGTGCCGGGCATCATCACCGGATCGGCGAGGGCGGGGGACCCGGCGGACACTCCGGTGGCCAGGACACTCGCGGCGAATACGCCGCAGAGCAGGCGCTTGGTGCGATAGGTGCGCTGATCGACTGCCACAGCCCGACGTGCTCCTTCGTTGCCGAAGCGCTCGGGTCCGGCGAAGGTCACCGGTCCGCACTCCGTTCGGTCTCGATTAGATTACGAAACGGCGGCGGCCCGTGTCCAGGTGGACACGGGCCGCCGCGCCGGTCGCCGGTGTCGCGGTCCGGAGACTCAGTACCGGCGCGCGCCCGCGAAGGGCATCGACGAGATCGGCGCGACATGCACCGGGGAGCCGGCGCTGGCCGCGTGCACGACATTGCCGTTGCCCGCGTACAGACCGGAGTGGCCGCCGCCGTAGAAGGAGACCACGTCGCCGGGGCGCAGGTCGTTCAGCGAGACCGGGGCGCCGGAGGCCAGCTGTGCGCCGCTGGTGCGCGGTAGTTCCCTGCCCGCCTGGCGGTAGGCCCACTGGACCAGACCCGAGCAGTCGAAGGCGTTCGGGCCCGCGGCGCCGTAGACGTAAGGAGAACCGACCTTGGACAGTGCGGCATCCAGGGCCACCTCGCCGAGGGCCTTCTGCGGCGCGACGAACGGCGGCGCGAACGGCGCGCCGGGGCCCGGCGCGATGCCGGGGACGGCAGGGATTCCCGGCGGGATCGGGATCTCGTTGGGCACCTCGAAAGTGCCGACGCCCGGGATGGTCAGTGGTTGGGCCGAGGCCGTCGCGGGAAGGAGGAACGCGCCGATGGTGGCAGCGCCGATCGCTCCGGCGGCAACGGCACGCCGCGCCTGCCGTTTGACGGTGTTGGTCGCCATGTTGCGGTTACTTCCAATCTGCCCCACGACGCCACACCCGGTGGTGCGGCGGACTGCGACGAACGCACCGGCTCGGTGCGACGAACTCCGTGAGGTATCGAAACGATTACGAACCGATCACGGAAGTTTGTAAAGCCGCTCCGCTGTCGAACGCGCGTTTGCCGAATGTGTCGCAGGAAAATCTGCGATAGATCTCACAACAATCACGGAACAGTTACAGAACCGTTTCACTGTCCGTTTCGTCCCGGTGGTTTCGCTGGTCTCGCGCTCCTGGGAGCGATCGTACGACTCGCTTGATTGTCGGCATATGTGCAGGTGGGCAGGCTGTCGAGGGGCGTGTGTCGGGAGACGTTGTGGACGATCGTACAACTCTGTGGTTGTTCGGCCCGGCCGGTCGGTTTCTGCTTCGTGCGGGGAGGTCGCCGTGCCGGACAATAATAGTTTTCCCGTGCAAATGTAACCTGCGCCACACTATAGGTGTTTCTAGATCATCTCTTGGATTTCGGCCGCGAAATGCGCCGTGAATTCCGTGGCGAATTGCCTGGTGCCGAGTTACCCGCAGATCTTGCCGATGTTGCTCGGTGGCGCATCGACGCCGGGCGGCAGGTGTCGACGTTGCGATATCGGCGGTGTTGGCGGTGTTGTCGGCGTTGGCAGTGTTGGCAGTGTTGGCGGAGTTGTCGGGGGAAGGTCCTACTCTGACCGCCGTGCCCGACTCCGAACCTCTCGCCGCCGCCCGGCAGCTGGCCTTCGACGAGCTGGACACCCCGCTCTACGACACCACTTTCGTGGTCGTCGACCTGGAAACCACCGGTACCAGCCCCGAGGGAGATGCCATCACCGAGATCGGCGCGGTCAAGGTGCGCGGCGGCGAGGTGCTGGGCGAATTCGCCACCCTGGTCGACCCGGGCCGGGCGATCCCGCCGGAGGTCGTGCGGATCACCGGCATCACCACCGCCCTGGTCTGTGCCGCGCCGCGCATCGAGGCGGTGTTGCCCGCGTTCCTCGAGTTCGCGGCGGGCGCGGTGCTGGTGGCTCACAACGCCCGCTTCGACACCGCCTTCCTGCGCGCGGCGGCCGCGCGCAGCGAGCTGCCGTGGCCGAATGCCCCGGTGCTGTGCACGGTGAAGCTGGCCCGGCGCGTGCTCGGGCGCGACGAGGCGCCATCGGTGCGGCTGTCGGCGCTGGCTCATCTGCTCGGCGCGACCACCCAGCCGACTCACCGCGCCCTCGACGACGCCCGCGCCACCGTCGACGTGCTGCACGCCCTCATCGCCCGGGTCGGCAATCAGGGTGTGCACAGCCTGACCGAGTTGCTCGACTACCTGCCCGACGTCACCTCGGGGCAGCGCGCCAAACGTGTCTTCGCCACCGGACTGCCCGCCGAGCCGGGGGTGTACCTGTTTCGCGGTCCCGCCGACGAAGTCCTCTATATAGGGACGGCGGTGAATCTGCGTCGTCGCGTGCGCACCTACTTCACCGGATCGGAGACCCGCGTCCGGATGAAGGAGATGGTCGCGCTCGCGACGCGGGTCGACCACGTCGTGTGCGCGCACGGCCTCGAAGCCGGGGTGCGCGAACTGCGCCTGCTCGCCGCGCACGCCCCTCCGTACAACCGGCGTTCCAAATTCCCCGCGCGCGCTTGGTGGATCACACTCACCGAGGAGGCGTTCCCTCGCTTCGCCGTGGTGCGCACGCCCACGCCGGACGCGCTGGGCCCCTTCCGTTCCCGGACCGACGCGGCCGACATCGCCGCGACCCTGGCCGAGCACGCCGGCTTGCGTACCTGCTCGACCCGGCTCGCCCGCACGGCCGCCCACGACTGCCCGCCGGCCGTGGTCGGCGGCTGCCCGGCCGCGCGCGATCGTGAAATGCCCCTGACCGCCGCCGAATACGCGCCGAGGCCCGCCGCCGTCCGTGATCTGATCGCGGGCCGCGACGACACCGTGCTCACCGCCATGCTGGACCGCATCGAAGTCCATTCTCGCGCAGAGCACTTCGAGACCGCCGCTCGCCTGCGCGACCGCGCCGCCGCCGTCATCCGCGCCCTGCGCCGCATTCAACGCCTGGCCGCGCTGACTCGCATCGCCGAACTGGTCGCGGCGCATCCCGACGGCGCGGGCGGCTGGGAATTCGCCGTGATCCGCCACGGCAGGCTTGCCGCCGCAGGCGTCGCCCGCCGCGGCACACCCCCGATGCCCGTCGTCGAACACCTCGTCGCAGCCGCCGAAACCGTGGTCCCCGATGGACGCCGCGTCCCCACCGCCCCGCCAGGGCTGTTCGCTGCGCGGGGGTCCTCGGGTCTGCCGGAATCGCCCGTGGGCGGCGCTGCCGGGCCGGTGGCTCCCGAGGTCGCGCCCGACCGGCGCCCCTCGCCCGCCGCGGCCGCCGGGCATGCCGACACATCGGCCGTGGCCGACGGGCCGGCCGAGCGGGGCGCCCCCGGCCAGGGAGGCGGGGCGGGCCGAGGAGGTGGGTGCGACGAGATCGAATGGGTCGGGCCCCCGTTGCTGGGCGCGTCACCGGAGGAGGTGGCGCTGATCGCGCGCTGGCTGGACCGGCCGGGGGTACGGATCGTTCGGACGAGCCACGGGTACCACGAACCCCGATACGGTGCGGGCCGGTTGCTGGCCTGGGCGGAGACGGCCGAGACCGCGGCAAGGGTGCGGCTGGAGGGTGCGGACTACGTCGAGCGCACCGGTTGAACGGTGCGGCCGGTCGGCGCTCGCCGCGGCCTGGGCGCACGTCGCGTGCGCGGCCGAGCGCGGGGCACCGTCCGCACTAGGCTGATCCCATGATTAACGCGATCGTGCTGATCCACGCCGACAACGCCCGCATCCCGGAGACCGCGCAGGCCGTGGCCGACACCGAGGGCGTGACCGAGGTCTATTCCTGTGCCGGGGACGTCGACCTGATCGCGATGGTCCGGGTGCGTGACCACGAGCAGATCGCCGAGGTGGTCACCGGGCGGATCGGCAAGGTGCCCGGTGTCGAGCGCACCACCACGCACATCGCCTTCAAGTCCTACTCGCGCGCGGACACCGAGAACGGCTTCTCGATCGGTGAGTGACTCGGCCCGCGGATCGGTCCAGCCCGTCGGCGCCCGCGCTCGACGGCCCCGGACCGGCACCCCGGCAGGCGAGGTGCCGTCGCTAGGCGTCGCCGAGAGAACGGGTCAGCTGCACCCAGCGGTCGAGTAGTTCGGCCGCCTTGCTGCTGTCGATGGCCGCCGCGGCGCGCTCGATCGCCGCGCCGAGCGCCTCGTGCACGTCGGCGTCCGCATCGCCCACCCCTCGTGACAGGTCGTAGGCGACGATCGCGGCCGCCGAGTTCACCAGCACCGCGTCGCGGACCGCGCCGGTGGTTCCGGCCAGCACCGAGCGCGCCACGCCCGCGTTGACCTCCGCGTCGCCGCCGCGCAAGGCGTCCAGGTGGACGCGCTCGATACCGAGGCGGGTCGGGTCGATGGTGGTGCGGCGCTTGCGACCGTCGGCGACGATCCAGGCGTCGGTGACATCGGAGGTGGTGATCTCGTCCAGGCCGTCGGCGCCGCGCACCACCAGCGCACCCGCGCCGCGGTCGGCGAAGACCCCGGCGATCACCTCGAGCAGTTCGGGGAAGGCGCAGCCGATGAGCCCGGCGCGCGGCCGGGCCGGGTTGGTCAGCGGACCGAGCACATTGAAGACGGTGGGGATCCCGATCTCCCTGCGGGCGGCGCCCGCGAACCGCAGCGCGGGATGGAAGACGGGCGCGAAGCAGAAACCGATGCCCACCTCGCGCACGCACCGCGCCACCGCCTCGGGACCGAGGTTGAGCTTCACCCCCAGCGCCTCGAGCACGTCGGCGCCGCCGCTCTTGGACGAGGCCGCGCGATTGCCGTGCTTGACCACTGGTACCCCGGCGGCGGCGACCACGATCGAGGACATGGTGGAGATGTTCACCGAGCCGGAACGGTCGCCGCCGGTGCCGACGATGTCGACCGCGTCGCCGTCGATGCTCACCAGGCGCGCGTGCGCGAACATGCCGCGGGCCAAGCCGTCGAGTTCCGCCGGGGTCGGCACCTTGATCTTGATCGCGACGCCGAAGGCGGCGATCTGGGCGCTGGTGGCGTTGTCGGACATGATCTCGTCCATCACCCACGCGGTGTCGGCGGCGGTCAGGTCACGTCCGTCGGCGAGCGCGCCGAGGATCTGCGGCCAGTCGCGCGCGCGGTCCCGCTCGGCAGGTACGGCTTGCGCTTCCGGGAGCTGACCGCTCATCTTGTTGTTCCTTCCGGCGCCCGTCCCCGCCGACCGGCGCGGAATCGGGTGCGCATCGAGATCCGACACATGAACCGATCGCTGAGGAGCCCGGTCCTGTCGAGCAGCCTAGTGCGCGCGGGCGCCGGTGCGGATCGAGTATCGGTGCGCCGTCGCGCCCGCCCGGTCACCTTCGCGTCGCAGCGAGGGGCGTGTCCGGTCGCGGGGACACCTCATCCGCGGGCCGGGGGCTGCATCACGTCCCATCCGTCGGCGTGCCCGTCGTGTCGCTGCGCCAGCCCGGCCATCCTCGAGCGTTCCTGCGCGCAGTGCAGCGCGTCGACCACCTGGGTACGGCACAGCACCACCCGCATCCACTCGCCGTCGGGTGCAGGCGAGCCCGGCGCGGGGGCGTAGCCGTCCTGCGCGGCGATCTCGCACACCCGTTCCACCTGCCGGTCGGGCACCCGCAGGTGATGACGGAGCAGCGCGGGTCGCGTCGCGTCGAACCGGGCGGCGCGGTCGAGCGCGGTCGAACATGCTTCGGCGTCGTCGAAGCTCTCGGCCACCACGGTCAGGTCGGCCGCCCGTGGGTCCAGTTCCACTTCGGCGCCGCGCCCGCCGAGCCGTCGCCAGATACGTCCGATCGGTGATCGCCCGGCCACGTGTACTCCTCGCTCGAAAGTTCTGGGCCTCGTCTCAGGATTTCCACATCGTCTCAGGATTTCCACATATCAGCCTGTCATGCTGGCGTCGGCCCGGATCGCCGCGCGCGTGGTCGAGACCATCTCCCCGCCCGCCATTTCCGACACGTCGGGCCCACTTTCCGACCCCGGTACCCGCGTCGTACTACGAAGAGTCATACTTACCCCTGTGACGACCGCAGTAGGGACCCCAGGATCGGCCATTACTCAGCGTGTGCATTCGCTGAACCGGCCCAACATGGTCAGCGTCGGTACCATCATCTGGCTGTCGAGCGAGTTGATGTTCTTCGCCGGCCTGTTCGCGATGTACTTCGTGGCGCGCGCCCAAGCTCAGGGCAATTGGCCGCCGGAACCGACCGAGTTGAACCTCGGGCTCGCCGTGCCGGTCACCGCCGTGCTGGTGGCGTCGTCGTTCACCTGCCAGATGGGCGTGTTCGCGGCGGAGCGCGGCGACGTGTTCGGCCTGCGCCGCTGGTATCTGCTCACCCTCGCGATGGGCACGTTCTTCGTGCTCGGCCAGGGGTACGAGTACATCCACCTGGTCGAAGAGGGCACGTCGATCTCCGGCAGCGCCTACGGTTCGGTGTTCTACATCACCACCGGCTTCCACGGCCTGCACGTCATCGGCGGTCTCATCGCCTTCGTCTTCCTGCTGATCCGCACGAAGGTCAGCAAGTTCACCCCGGCGCAGGCCACCGCCGCGATCGTCGTGTCGTACTACTGGCACTTCGTCGACATCGTCTGGATCGGTCTGTTCGCCACGATCTACTTCGTTCGCTGAGTCGCCGGGGCCGGCGTCGGACGATACGACGCTCGGACTCCACACTTCGCACAAGTCGGTTCCGTCTACTCCATAAGGGACACAGATGAGTTCATCTCCCCCGTCAGCGCCAGAGCCCGCCAGCCCCGGGAACGGCCAGGCCAGCAAGACCCGCAAGCAGCGGCGCGCCCGTCGTCGCGTCGCGGGCGGGCTCGCGCTCCTGGTGGGCCTGGTCGGAGCCGGCTTCCTCGCTACCGCGTTGACTCCTGAGCCCCAGGTCGCCACGGCAAATCAGGACCAGTCCGCGCTGATCCGCGAGGGACAACAGCTCTACGACACCTCCTGCGTCACCTGCCACGGTGCCAACCTGCAGGGCGTGACCGATCGCGGTCCGAGCCTCATCGGCGTCGGCGAGGCGGCGGTCTACTTCCAGGTGTCCTCCGGGCGTATGCCGCTGGCCGCCAACCAGGCGCAGGCCGCGCGCAAGCCCGCCAAGTTCGACGCCAACCAGATCGACGCCCTCGGCGCCTACATCGCCGCCAACGGCGGTGGCCCCACCGTGGTGCGCGACGAGAACGGCGAGATCGCCCAGGAGTCCCTGCGCGGTGACGACATCGGCCGCGGTTCGGAGCTGTTCCGGATGAACTGCGCGTCGTGCCACAACTTCACCGGCAAGGGCGGCGCGCTGTCCTCCGGCAAGTACGCCCCGCCGCTGGAACCCGCCAGCGAACAGCAGATCTACGCGGCCATGCTGACCGGCCCGGAGAACATGCCCAAGTTCTCCGACCGTCAGCTGACGCCGGAGGAAAAGCGCGACATCATCGCCTACATCAAGAACGCGGCCGAAGAGGCCACCCCCGGTGGGTACGGGCTCGGCGGGTTCGGACCCGCCACCGAGGCCGTGGCCATCTGGATCGTCGGAATCGTGCTCACCGTCGGTGCGGCGATGTGGATCGGATCCCGATCATGAGTGAACAGGAGCGAGACGTGAGCCGGCCGGACGAGGGGCCAGAAGTGTCGAAGGAGCCGGTGACCACCCCGGCCGACCCGACCGAGGACGAGCTGGACGCGATGACGCGCGACGAACTCGTCGCACTCGGCACCAAGCGGGACGGCGTCGAGGTCGTCTACCGCGCCGAGCGTTTCCCGGTGCCGGGCACCCGGGCCGAGAAGCGCGCCGAACGCCAGGTGACTTTCTGGTTCGCGGTGTCCGGTCTCGCGGCCGCCGCTCTCGTGGGCGTGTTCCTGTTCTGGCCGTGGGAATTCAAGGGCTACGGCGAGGAAGGCCACAGCGCCTACTCGCTGTTCACCCCGCTGGTCGGCCTGACCTTCGGTATCTCGGTGCTGGTCATCGGCATCGCGGTGCTGCTGATCCGCAAGAAGTTCATCCCGGCCGAGATCTCGGTGCAGGAACGTCACGACGGCCCCTCGCCCGAGGTGGAGCGGCGGACCCTCATCGCGCAGTTGCAGGACGCGGGGGAGACCTCCACGCTGGGACGTCGCAAGATGATCACCCGTACCGCGGGTGCGGGCGTCGGCATTCTCGGCATCGGCTCGCTGCTGGTCTTCGTCGGCGGCATGGTCAAGAACCCGTGGGCCAAGGGCGACAAGTCGCCGCTGTGGGTGTCCGGTTGGACCCCCGACTACCCGGGCGAGACCATCTACCTGCGGCGCGACACCGGTCGCCCGGAGGACATCGTGTTGGTGCGTCCGGAGGATCTGGACGCCGGTTCCATGGAAACCGTGTTCCCGTGGAAGGAATCGTGGCGCGGCGACAGCCACGCGACTCTGCAGTCGCTGCGCGGCATCCGTAACGCTGTCATGCTGATCCGGTTGCGCACCGAAGACGCCGACAAGGCGATCAAGCGTAAGGGCCAGGAGAGCTTCAACTACGGCGACTACTTCGCCTACTCGAAGATCTGCACCCACCTCGGCTGCCCGACCTCGCTGTTCGAGCAGCAGACCAACCGGATCCTGTGCCCCTGCCACCAGTCGCAGTTCTCGGCGACCGAGTGGGGTAAGCCGATCTTCGGTCCCGCCGCTCGTGCGCTGCCTCAGCTGCCGATCACCGTCAACTCCGAGGGCTTCCTGGTCGCCGCAGGCGACTTCATCGAGCCGCTCGGACCGGCCTTCTGGGAGCGTCGTTCATGAGCCCTTCAGTCGCAGCCCAAGCCAACGGGGTGGACGAGCGGTATCGCGCCGCCGCGTTCATGAAGCGTTCGATCAACAAGGTCTTCCCGACCCACTGGTCGTTCCTGCTCGGTGAGATCGCGCTCTACGCCTTCATCATCCTGTTGCTGTCGGGTATCTACCTGACGCTGTACTTCGACCCGTCGATGGCGCACGTCACCTACAACGGCGCCTACCAGCCGCTGCGCGGCGTCGGCATGTCCCGCGCGTACGAGACGGCCCTGGAGATCTCCTTCGAGGTCCGCGGCGGTCTGTTCGTGCGCCAGATCCACCACTGGGCAGCCCTGCTGTTCGCGGCGTCGATCATCATCCATCTGTTCCGCATCTTCTTCACCGGCGCGTTCCGCAAGCCGCGTGAGGGCAACTGGGTCATCGGCTCGCTGCTGCTGATCCTGGCGATGTTCGAAGGCTTCTTCGGCTACTCGCTGCCCGACGACCTGCTGTCCGGCACCGGTTTGCGGGCCGCGTTCTCCGGCATCACCATCGGCGTCCCGGTGATCGGTACCTGGTTGCACTGGCTGATGTTCGGCGGCGACTTCCCCGGCGACATCATCATCCCGCGTCTGTACATCGCGCACGTGCTGCTGTTGCCCGGCATCATCCTGGCCCTGATCGCCGCCCACGTGGCGCTGGTCTGGTACCAGAAGCACACCCAGTTCCCCGGCCCCGGCCGTACCGAGAACAACGTGGTGGGCGCGCGCATCGTACCGGTGTTCGCCGCCGACCAGGGCGCGTTCTTCGCCTTCACCCTCGGCATCGTGGGCATCATGGGCGGCGTGCTGCAGATCAACCCGATCTGGAACCTGGGGCCGTACAACCCCTCCCAGGTCTCGGCGGGTTCGCAGCCCGACTTCTACATGATGTGGACCGACGGCATGGCGCGCCTGATGCCGGCGTGGGAGCTCTACCTGGGTCGGTACACGATTCCGGCGGCGTTCTGGGTCGCGCTGATCATGGGTCTGGTGTTCACCGTCCTGATCGCCTACCCGTGGATCGAGAAGCGGCTCGTCGGCGGCGACGACGTGCACCACAACCTGCTGCAGCGTCCGCGCGACGTTCCGGTCCGCACCGCGATCGGCGCCATGGCGATCGCGTTCTACGTGGTGCTCACGCTCTCGTGCGTCAACGACATCATCGCGTTGAAGTTCGACATCTCGCTGAACGCGACGACCTGGATGGGCCGCATCGGCCTGCTGGTCGTCCCGCCGCTGGCGTACTTCGTCACCTACCGGTTCTGCCTGGGTCTGCAGCGCAGCGACCGCGCGGTGCTCGAGCACGGCATCGAGACCGGCGTGATCAAGCGCCTGCCGCACGGTGAGTACATCGAGGTGCACCAGCCGCTCGGCCCGGTCGACGCGCACGGACACCCGCTGCCGCTGGAGTACCAGGGCGCCGCGGTGCCGAAGAAGATGAACAAGCTCGGCCTGGCGGGCAAGCCCGGCACCGGCTCGTTCCTGCGCGCGGACCCGGCCGAGGAGGCCGCCCGCAATGTGGCTCTCGAGCACGCGGCCGAACACGCCCAGCTCGAGGCGTTGCAGAAGGTCCAGGAGGAGGCCAAGGGCTCCTCGCACGCGCACTGAGCGCGGACCCTTCCCGGAGGCCCCGAGTCCGACGACTCGGGGCCTTCGGGCTGTCCGGAGCCGAAGAGGCTGCTGCTGCCGAACGCCGACGGACCCCGCATCGAGCGATGCGGGGCCCGTCGCGTACGCGCGTCGGTGGCGGTTCCACCCCGCGCGGCGTGTTCTCGATGTCTCGCGTGCGGCTGACCTCAGCGCCTGCGCGTAGCGGACCTCAGCGCCTGCGCGCAGCGGACCTCAGCGCCTGCGCGCAGCCTCTATGGCCTCGAACTTGGCGAAGTTGTGCCTGGCGTCGGCCAGCGCGTCGTGCGCGTCCTGCGGCACCGGAGGCAGCGGGGGACGCCCGTGCGCCTCCCAGTGCTGGCGCAGTTCGTTGGTGTAGCGCGGCAGCGCGGTCGGCAGACCTGTCATCGACCCCCACAGCTGTACCAGCGCGACGTGGTCGTAGGCGCCCGTCCAGGCCCACAGCTCCGGCTGCACGGTGGCGCGCGGGACGAGGAAGGCGAACAGGTCGTCACGGATCTGCGCCCGGCTGCGCCACCGCGGCGAGGACGGGGCGGGCAGCTGCGGCAGGACGTGTTTGCGCACCCACGACCCGGCCCGCTCGGGATCGAACTCGGTGGATACCGCGTAGTATTCGCGCCCGTCCTCGCAGACGACCCCGATGGAGATCAGGTCTATCGTCCGACCGTCCTCGATGAACTCGCAGTCGTAGAAATACCGCAGCGCGATCGACCTTCCTCGATTGTTCCCCTGGTGCCTGCGGGGTTGCCCGCGCACACCTCACCCTATGTGCCGGGTCTGGTGCGCGGGCGCAAGGGGTCGCCGGAGTGAAAGAGTCCACCCCCGCGAGGAGGATTTTTCACCCATCCCGCGCGATGTCGCCGGACCCGCCGGTACGTATTCTGAACTGGTGAACTGGACCGTCGACGTACCCATCGATCGCTTGCCGGAACTGCCCCCGTTGCCTGTGGAGTTGCGCAGGCGCCTGGACGACGCTCTGGCCCGTCCCGCGTTGCAGCAGCCGTCGTGGGACGCCGGACTGGCGGCGGACATGCGCACCGTCCTGGAGAGCGTGCCGCCGATCTGCCTGCCCACCGAGGTGGAGGAACTGAAGGATCGGCTGGCCGAGGTCGCGCGCGGCGAAGCCTTCCTCATGCAGGGCGGCGACTGCGCGGAAACCTTCGCCGACAACACCGAACCGCACATCCGCGGCAACATCCGCACGCTGCTGCAGATGGCCGTGGTGCTGACCTACGGCGCGAGCCTGCCGGTGGTGAAGGTCGCCCGCATCGCCGGCCAGTACGCCAAGCCGCGCTCGTCGGACATCGACGCCAAGGGCCTGAAGTCCTACCGCGGTGACATGGTCAACTCGCTGGTCGACGACCCGGCGCTGCGCGAACACGATCCGTCCCGCCTGGTGCGCGCCTACGCCAACGCCAGCGCCGCGATGAACCTGGTGCGCGCGCTGACCAGCGCGGGCATGGCCGATCTGCACAAGGTGCACGACTGGAACCGTGACTTCGTGGCCAAGTCCCCGGCGGGCGCGCGCTACGAGGCGCTGGCCGAGGAGATCGATCGCGGCCTGGCCTTCATGAAGGCCTGCCGGGTCAACGACCCGAGCCTGCAGTCCGCGCGCATCTATGCCAGCCACGAGGCGCTCGTCCTCGACTACGAGCGCGCGCTGCTGCGCCTGAGCGAGCACCCGGTGACCGGGGAGCCGCTGCTCTACGACCTGTCGGCGCACTTCCTGTGGATCGGTGAGCGCACCCGTCAGCTCGACGGCGCACATGTCGCCTTCGCCGAGTTGCTGGCCAATCCCATCGGCCTGAAGATCGGGCCGACCACGACTCCCGAACAGGCGGTCGAATACGTCGAGCGGCTCGACCCGAGAAACGAGCCGGGCAGGCTGACCATCGTCTCGCGAATGGGCAACAGCAAGGTGCGTGACGCCTTGCCGCCGATCATCGAGAAGGTGCAGGCCACCGGTCACCAAGTGATCTGGCAGTGCGATCCCATGCACGGCAACACCCACGAGGCCTCCACCGGCTTCAAGACCAGGCATTTCGACCGTATCGTCGACGAGGTGCAGGGCTTCTTCGAGGTGCATCGCGCGCTGGGCACCCACCCCGGCGGCCTGCACATCGAGCTGACCGGCGAGGATGTCACCGAATGCCTCGGCGGCGCCCAGGACATCTCGGATCTGGATCTCAGCGGCCGCTACGAGACCGCCTGCGACCCGCGCCTGAACACCCAGCAGTCGCTCGAGTTGTCTTTCCTGGTCGCGGAGATGCTGCGCTGATACTCGGCTGACCCGCCCGCTCGGAGCGCCCAGGACTTTGGTGTCCTGGGCGCTTGTGCGGGATCGGGCGGGGTGGGACGCGCTCGTGGAGACGGCCCGGTCCGGGACGGTGAACCCGATCGCAGGTGCGCGGTCGGGTACGGGGGACGAGGCCGTCGCCGGAACCGCATCGCGGCTCAGGGGAGCGCGATGAGGGTGACGGTCGAACCCGGCTGGACCTTGTTGGCAATGGTCGGGCTCTGCGAGATGACCACCGAACTGTCGCGCGGGGTCAGCTGACGCACCTGCACCTGCAGGCCGAGCTGTTCGAGGATCTCGCGGGCGTCGGCGACGCTCTTGCCGATCACGCCGGGGATCTTCACCGCGTTGGACACCACCAGGGACACGCCCTGACCGGGGTCGATCGTGGTGCCCTCGACCGGATCGGTGCTGATCACGCTGCCCGCTTCGATGGTCTTGTCGTAGGTCTCGGTGGTGCTGCGCACGGTGATGCCGACGGCGGCCAGCGCCGCCTCAGCCTCCTCGACGGTCTTGCCGCGGACATCGGGCACCTGCACGGGCTGTGCGCCGTTGCTGATGTACACCTTGACCTGTCCGTTGAGCGGGAGCACCGTGCCCGGCTGGGGTTCGACCTTCGCGAGGGTGCCCTCGGGGGCGGCGCTGCCGGTCTCCCCGGCGCGCACGGGGGTGAGCCCGGCGTCCTCGATCTGCGCGATCACCGAGTCGATGTCGTCGCCCGGCTGTACCGCGGGAACCTTCGGCTTGCCGTTGGATACCAGCACCGAGACCGTGGAGCCCTTGGTGATTTTGGCACCAGCGGGCGGATCGCTGCCCACCACGCCGCCGACCGGCACCGTGTCGGAGGCCTTGGGCTCGGTCTGTGCGGTGAACCCGGCCTCGATGATCGCCTCGGTGGCCTGCTCGGCGGTCAACCCCGCGATCGGCGGGACCGCGCTGTAGCGGCCGACGCCGAGCCACCAGCCGCCGATGCCGACCAGCAGGGTGAGCGCGGCGACGACGGCGACCCAGATCAGCGTGGTGCGCCGCGAGTTGGACTGCGCGGCGCGGTAGGGCGAGTGCGCGCCCGCGGGCTCGTAGTGTGGCGCCGCCGGGCGCCCGGGCTGGTTGTACGCGCTGGGCGCGTAGTCGGCGGGTGCGTAGCCGCCGTGGTCGTCGTAGTCGTCGTAGTCGTCCTGGTGCGGCTGCGGACCGGTCACCACCCTGGTCCGGTGGTGGTGCGGTTGCTCGGCGGGAGGGTGCGCGGGCGGTTGGCCGAAGGCTGCCTGGGACAGATCGGCGGCGCGATGGCGAGCGCTGAGATGCTCGGCGGAGTCCTGCGGTGCGGGTACCCGGTAGGGCGGCAGATCCAGCTGCGCGGCGATGTGGCGCAGTTCGGCGAGCATCTCGTCGGCATTCGCGAAACGGTGCGCCGGTTCACGCGCGGTGGCCTTGGCGACCAGCTCGTCGAATTCGATCGGGACGCCGTCGATGTAGCTGCTGGGGCTGGGGACGTCGTTGTCGACCCGCTGCAGGGCGACCGACAGCGAATTGTCGCCGGTGAACGGCACCTGACCGGTGAGCAGTTCGAACAGCAGGATGCCGAAGGCGTAGACATCGCTGCGGGCGTCGGTCTGGCCGGTGGTCACCTGTTCGGGCGAGAGGTAGGCGGCGGTGCCGAGGATCACGCCTGCCGCGGTGGTGTTGGCCGCGGCGACCGCGCGCACCAGGCCGAAATCGGCGATCTTGACCTCACCGGCATCGGAGATGAGCACGTTCTCCGGCTTGATGTCGCGGTGCACCAGGCCCTGACGGTGCGCGACGCCGATCGCCGCGAGCACCGGCTCGACCACCGCGCGCGCGGCGTGCGGTGGCATCGGACCGCGTTCGCGCAGCAATTCCCGCAGCGTGCCGCCCTGCACCAGCTCCATGATCAGGAACGGATGTTCGCCGTCGATGCCCTGGTCGTACACTGCCACCAGCGCCGGGTGGCTGAGCCTGGCGACGGTGCGCGCCTCGAGTTCGAAGCGGGTCAGGAACTGCGGGTCGCCCGCGAACTTCGGGTCCATCACCTTGATGGCGACCGGACGGTCGAGCCGGGTGTCCACGCCACGGAAGACCGTCGACATGCCGCCGCGGGCGATCGGCGCGTCGATCCGATAGCGGCCGTCCAGCATCTGCCCGATCACCAGTGATGTCCTCCGAAATCAGCGGCCGCGCTCTGCGACCCCCTGATGGTAACCATGCCGTTGGATGTGGGCGGCCCACACCGACTACCGTTGTCTACCGTGAGCTCATTCCCCTGCAGCAAGGACGTGCTGTCGGACTCGGTGCCCCTGTTGTCGGTTCCGGAAGTGGCCGAAAGGCTCGGGGTGCTGGTGACCCGCGTACATCAGATGTTGCGCGAGCATCAGCTCCTCGCGGTGCGCCGTGACGGCGTGGCCGGTGTTCCGGAGATCTTCTTCGACTCCTCCGGCGAGGTGGTCAAGATGCTGCCCGGTCTCATCACGGTGATGCGGGACGCGAAGTACACCGATGAGGAGATCTTGGAGTGGATCTTCACCGACGACCCGAGCCTGCCGGGCACGCCGGTCGAAGCACTGCACGGGCCGCTCGCCCGCGAAGTGGTGCGCCGGGCCGCCGCCGAGCCTTTCTGACCGGCGGTTCGACGAGTCGCGTCCCGGTCACCGGCTGGACATCGCGGCCCTGAGGAACTGCCCCGCCGCGACGGCGAGTTTGCGTCGTCGCGGCACCACCGCGCGTTCGGTGAACACCGCGTACCCGGAGTCCTCGATGCGCTCCAGGATCCCCGCGTACAGCACACTCGCGGTCCGGATGGCCGGGCGCACTCGCGGCGTGAGCAGATCGATGCCCGCCTCGGCGCGCCGGTACAGGTCGCGGTCGACGGCGATCAGGTGGGCGAGCGCGCGCCGCACCCGGGCGTCGGTGTTCCCGGTCGCGCGGCAGTGCGCCAGCAGTTCCTCGGTGACGCCGAAGGCCGTGAGTTCCTCCGCGGGCAGATAGATCCGCCCGCGGTCGAGATCCTCGGCGACGTCGCGCACGAAGTTGGTGAGCTGGAACGCCTCGCCCAGCGCCGCGGCCGCAAGCTCGGCCTCCGCGCGCGGCCCGACCGTGCCGAGCACCGGCACCAACTGCAGGCCGATGGCCGCCGCGGAGCCGCGCATGTATTCGCGCAGCTCGGCGAAGTCGGCGTACCGGTCGCGGAAGGTCGGCGAGCCGGGGATGTCCATCCGCATGGAGTCCAGGAAGGTCCAGAAGTGCTCCGGCGCGATGGTGAAGCGGCGCACGGTGTCGGTCAACGCGGCCAGCGCCGCGGGCCATATCTCGGGCAGCGCCCGCGCGATCTCGGCGTCGCCCGCGTGGTCGCGCGGACGATCCGACGGTACGCCGAGCGCGGCGTGCACCTGCGCCTCGATGACGTCCAGCAGGTCGACCGGCCCCGGTCGACTCCCGGTGGCTGCGGCGGCGTCGCCGAGGGTGGCTGCGGCGTCGTCGCCGACCACGCCCTCGGGTGTCGCGGCCCGACCTGCCCCTGGCGTTCGCCTCGCCGCCACCGCTGCCGCTCGGCGAAACGCTGTCGGGCCGCCGACGGTCGGCGGCACGAGATTCGGGTACTCGGCGACGTCGACGATGTCGTCGACGACCCGGGCGAAGGCGTACAGCGCGTGGACCGCCGGCCGCTGGTGCGGGGCCAGCAGCCTGGTCGCCAGGTGGTAGGTCCGCCCGTGCGCCGCCGAGACGTCGCGACAGCGGCGATACGCCGCGGCTAGATCCACCGCGGCCGGGTCCACCGCGGTGGAGGCGGGTGACGCCGGATCGGGCGTTGTGGGGGCGCTACGCGCGTCGTCGGCGTGGTCGTTCACGCGCGGGCGACGGTCGCGGGCTCCGCCGCGGGCGCCGAGAGTGCCACGGGTTCACGCGGTGCCGCCGAGGAGGTGCCCAGTCGCAGCGGGTCCACGTGCCGCAGCGACAACGCGGCCACCACGGCGACGAAGGTCGCCGCGGCCACATGCCAGAAGTTGTACAGGCCGATGGAGCCGTCGGGCTGGAAGACCAGCATCAGCCAGGTGCATATACCGACCAGCACCATCGAGGTCGTTGTCGACAACGCGAAACCGGCGGCCAGCGCCAGCGGCCACGAGTAGTACCAGGGCAGCGCGGCGGGGGAGAGGATCACGATCGCGACGAACGCGATGAGGATGCCGAAGACGGCCTCGCGCTCGCTGTGGCGGAACCGCCACCAGGTCGCCACCAGCACCACCACCAGCGCGACCGCGCACAGGGTGCGGGTCACGCTCAGTACCGATTCCAGGCGCAGGTTCGTGATCCAGGTGGTGGCGTGCGCCATGACGGTCGGCAGCGACAGCCAGTTGATGATCTTCTTCGACCCCGACAACGCCGTCAGCCAGCCGATCCCGACGCCGGCGATGGCGGAGGCGGCGACGAACACCGCCGCGAACACACTCAGGCCGAGACCGGCGATCTTGGCGAAGGTCAGCACGGGATGCGGCATGTCGGGCCCCGGCTTGGCCGCGTCGGGCTGCCCGGATTTCTCGCTCGAGGCCGGATCGCGCTCGGCGTTCGGGTCGAGCGCGGCGCGTTCGAGCGCCCGCCGTTCGCGTTCGTGCAGCATCCAGATCCACACCAGGAACGGCAACGCCACGCCTGCGGTCGCCTTGATGGCCACGCCTATCGCGACGACGACGATGCCCGCCACATGATGGCGTTCGAGCACCAGCGCGATGCCCGCGCACATCAGCCCCACCATCAGCATCTCGTTGTGCACCCCGCCGATGAGGTGGATGAGCACCAGCGGGTTGAGCACCGCCAGCCACAGGGCCACGGTGGGCCTGCCGCCGAGGTGCTTGGTCAGGTACGGCACCGCCCACATCATCAGCGCCAGGCCCGGCAACATCACCAGGCGAAGGGCGATGGTGCCCGAGACCACGTCGTCGCCGGTGATCGCGGTGATCGCGCGCCCGAGCAAGAGGAAGGCCGGACCGTAGGGAGCGGTGGTGGTGGTCCACACCGGACTCACATTGTCCAGCAGCACGCCGGGATTGGCGACCGGACCGACCGTGTACGGATCGAATCCGTCGCGCAGCAGTGCGCCCTGGGCGAGATAGGAGTAGGCGTCGCGGCTGAACATGGGCACCGCGAACAGCAGCGGGAAGATCCAGATGCCGACGATGGCGCGCAGTTCGTTGAGCGTCACGTGCACGGGGCGGCCGCCGAAGCCGAGGGTGCTGCGACCCAGCCGCACCCAGGCGGTGATCATGGCCAGCACGCCTGCCCAGATCAGAATCGTCGACAGCGCGTACCCGTGGCCGAATCGCAGCCAGGACAGGTGCAGCGCCTCGAGCAGCGGATCGCGGGTGCGGACGCTGCCCGCGCCGAACCCGCCGAAGGTGATCAGCGCCGCGCCGACGAAACCGAGCAGTGCCGCGTGGCCCTCGGGACTGCGGGCGAAGTCGGCCCAGGCCTGCATCCGAGTGCGGCCTCCGCCGGGAACGGCGCCGGTCACGACGACTTGGGCGGGGGCTGCGGTGCTCGTGTCGGGGGGATGCATGTCGTGTCGGTTCCCCCGGGCGAGATCGGCGGTCGCAACCGCGTGTGGATATGGTCGGCAGTCAGTTTAGTAGTTGTCCGGCGGGACGCTCGCCCTGGACCGGGCGGGTTCTCCCGGGGTCTGTTCCGCGACGCCGATGATCCGGTGTGCCGCCAGTTTGCCTGACAGCAGCACGGTCGGTACCCCGATGCCGGGGACGGTGCCGCAACCGGCGAGGACCACGTTGTCGGCGAAGCGGGGCATGTTACGGGTGCGGAACGGGCCGGTTTGCCGGAACAGGTGCGCGGTCGCGAACGGCGTGCCCGCCAGCATCCCTCGGGCGCGCCAGGTGTACGGGGTGTCGAGGTGATCGACGGTGAAGTGCTCGGCGATGCCGCGGTAGCCGCGCTGTTCCAGCAGCGACAGCAGTTCGCCGAGATAGGGCCGGGCCAGGCGGTCCCAATCCAGCGGCGCGCTGTCCAGATTCGGGCACGGCGCGAGGATCGAGAGCGGTTCGTGACGGCCGTCGGCGCGGGTGACGAACAGCTCCGAATCGGTCAGTGCGGGCCGGGTCAGCAGCAGGGAGGGTTCGCTCATCAGCTTGCCCTTGCCGCGGCGGGTGGCGATCTCGCGGAAGGTCTCTTCCCAGGCCGCGCCGAAATCGATGGTGTGGTGCGCCTGGATCGGCCAGCTCGCGGCGACCTCGGCAGGGATGGTGCCGTGCGCGACGACCGCCGAGGGAGACGCGCGCAGTCCCCGTCGCAGTCTGCCGCCGAAACGCTCGATCGACCCCAGGTCGGCGGTCAGCACGACCGCGTCGCACGGCACGCGTTCGCCGTCGGCGAGCACCACCCCGGTCGCGCGCTTGCCCGCGTAGTCGATCCGCGCGACCTCGCTGTTCAGTCTCAGCGTGCCGCCCGCGTCGGTGAGGGCAGAGGCCATGGTCTCGGCGACCGCGCTCATCCCGCCGCGCGGGAAGTAGACGCCCATCGAGGTGTCCATGTGCGGGATCACGGCATAGACGGCGAGCGCGTCGGCCGGGGCCATGCCCGCGTAGAGGGCCTGGAAGGTGAACAGCCGCGACAGGCGGCGGTCGGTGAGCAGACGGTCGATCCTCGCGCCGAGACTGCCGAATCCGCCGAGCCGGACCAGGTCGAGCAGTGCGGCGCGTTTCGCCGGTGTGCGCACCATGTCCAGCGGCGAGTCGAAGTCGGCGTCCATGAATTCGGCGAACTCGGCGCGATAGATCGCGGCCAGCCAGTCCCGCAGCCGTCGGTAGCGCACGGCCTCGTCCGGGCCGCAGGTGCGCGCGACCTCCTCGGCCATCAGGTCGGGATCGGCGAAGACACGGATGTCGGTGCCGTCGGCGTAGCGGGCGTGATAGCTCGGCGACAGCGCGAGGACCTCCAGTGGCACCGGCGCGGAGGCGCGGGTGTGCCCCACGGCGGCGAGCGCTTCGTCGACGAGCTCGGGCATGGTGAGCACGGTGGCGCCGGAGTCGATCCGATAGTCGGGGCCGATGTAGCGCCCGACCCGGCCGCCGGGATGGTCCGCACGCTCGAGCAGGGTGACCTGCCGCCCCGACCCGGTCAGATGCAGCGCCGCGGCCAGCCCGGACAGGCCCGCTCCGATCACCACGACCCGGTCGGTCGGTCCCGCAACGGTTTTCATCTGGACTCCTCGTCACCTGAGTGTCGTTACCGCCCCGGACTACGCTCGTCCTCCGTGCCGCGTGCGTGCGGGCGCCCCGGTGCGCAGGTTACCCGGGCGCATCAGGGCACGGCCCCGCAGCCGGACCCGGCGAGGCTGGAATCGGATGTGGTGGGAGTCGGCGTGTCAGTCCTCGATGAAGTCTTCTTCTTCGAAGAGGGTGTCCTCGGGCAGCGCGGAGCACGACCTGGGCACGGGGAAGTCGCGCCGCGTGGGCAGCGAGGCGCCGAGGATCACCCGGCGTTCGGTGAGGGCGGCCAGTGCCTTGCCACGGCGCTTGCCTGTGCCGCGCGGGGCGGGCCCGGCCCCGACGGTGATCACCCGATGGGCGGGCGACACAACGGCTTTCATGCAGTCCTCCTGGTAGCGGCCAGCGCCATACCGCGAAGGGTCTGCTTCGCGGCGGGTGTGGCCGAACTGGTTTCCAATGCGGCCAAGCCGCGTTCGGTGAGATCGGCGATGCGTTGTTCCACATCGTCGACGGCGCCGAGCTCGACGAGCACGGCGCGTAGGCGTTCCACGTCCTCGGCATCCAGATCGGTGCCGATGCTGTCCCGCAGCAGTGCCGCCGCGGTGTGGTCTGTGGCGTCGGCCCGGCGCAGTGCCTCGGCCAGCAGCACGGTGCGTTTGCCCTCGCGCAGGTCGTCGCCGGAGGGCTTGCCGGTCACCTCCGGGTCGCCGAACACCCCGAGCAGGTCGTCGCGTAGCTGGAAGGCGAGGCCGATGTCGGTTCCGAAGGTGCGATAGGCGCTGATCAGGCCGTCGTCGGCGCCCGCGATCGCGGCGCCGAGGTGCAGCGGCCGCTCCACGGTGTATGCGGCGGTCTTGTAGCGGTTGATCCGCATCGCCGCCTCGACCGAATCGTCCCGGCCGGCTTCACCGTTGATGTCGAGCAGCTGTCCGCCGAGCACCTCGGTGCGCATCGCGGCCCACACCGGGGCGAAGCGCGCGAGCGCGGCTTCGTCGAGGCCCGCGGCGTGCACCATGTCGTCGGCCCAGGCCAGCGCCAGATCGCCGATCAGGATGGCGACACCGACACCGAAGTGGGCCGGGTCGCCGGACCATCCGCGCTCACGGTGACGCTGTTCGAAGTCGACGTGCACGGTGGGGAAGCGCCGCCGGGTGCGCGAGGAATCGATGATGTCGTCGTGGACGAGCGCGCATGCCTGGACCAGTTCCAGCGCGGCGCAGGCTTTGCGGACCGCGTCGGCCTCGGCCGAGTCCTCGTCGCCGCCCGCGCCCAGCCAGCCGTGCCAGGCGAAGGCGGGCCTGGTGCGCTTGCCGCCGCGAAGCACGAACGCTTCGAGAGTGTCGGCGGCTTCCTCGAAGACCGGGCCGAGCGCACTCACCGAGGGGCGGCGGTCGGCGAAGAACGCGACGAGCGCGGCTTCCACGGAGACGACGAATTCCGCGGATCCCAGCGTCGGCGCCGGTGTCCCGGCGGCAGGGATTCGTGTCGGAGTACCGGGTCCGGCGGACAGAGGAACCTCCAAGGTCACGGTGTCGTTGCTGCCCGGTCGTTGCTGCCGGGATGTATCGGGCAGTATGCGGGGCTGGGTTCTGTCGGGTCGTCCTGGCAGGCGTCAGCGCGCGCGAGTGCGCGAACTCACGATGCCGCCGCCACGAAGAATACTCGCATGTGCGCAAGGTGTGATCAGCGGGCTCTCCGCGCGCGTCGAAACGAGCCCTGACCTGGTGTTCTGCGCCCGAGCGCATGAGCGGGCGCTCGCCACGAAGGGGTCTCACTACACTGGACCGGTGACTGTCGATCCCGCGCCCTCGTCCATCTCCGGCACACCGTCGGTGGTGCAGAGCCTGCGGGCCCACGAGGGCCGTGCGGTGCCGTTCTCCGTCGAGTTCAACCCTCCCCGCGACGCCGCGGGCGAGGCGCGGCTGTGGCGCGCGGTGCGGGAGTTCGAGTGCATGCATCCGGCCTTCGTGTCGATGACCTACGGCGCGGGCGGCTCCACCAAGGACCGGACGGTGCGGGTCACCGGTCAGCTGGCGCAGGAGACCACGCTGCTTCCGGTGGCCCATCTGACCGCCGTCGGGCACAGCGTGGCCGAACTGCGTTCGCTGGTCGGCGCCTACGCCGATTCGGGCATCCGCAACATCCTGGTGCTGCGCGGCGACCCGCCCGGCGACCCGCTCGGCGAATGGCACCGCCACCCCGAGGGGGTGGAGTACGCGGAGGAACTGGTGCGCATCGTCCGGGATCTGGGCGACTTCCACGTCGGTGTCGCCTCCTTCCCGCAAGGCCACCACCGCTCGCCCGACCTGGACTCCGACACCGAATTCCTGGTCGCGAAACTGCGTGCGGGCGCCGAGTATTCGATCACCCAGATGTTCTTCGAGGTCGAGCACTACCTGCGGCTGCGGGATCGGGTCGCCGCGCTCGACCCGATCGAGGGTGCCAAGCCGATCATTCCCGAGCTGATGCCGATCACCTCGCTGCGCACCGTCACCCGCGCCGAGGAACTGTGCGGGCGACCGTTGCCCGCCCCGGTCCTGGAGCGGCTGCGTCGCGCGGCCGGAGACGGACCGGAGGAGAACAAGGCCGCCGTGCGCGAGGCGGGTATCGAGATCGCCACCGAGATGGCGCAGCGCCTCATCGACGAGGGCGCGCCCTGCCTGCACTTCATCACACTGAACTTCGCCAAAGCGACCAGCGAGGTGCTCACCAACCTCGGTTACGGCGTGTCCCCGGCTCCCGCGCGCGCCTGAGCGTCGCGCCCGCCCGCACCCGCGGCACGGTCGTCGCGGACACGCCGTCCACACGCGGATCCTGTTCGCCCGCTTCGACGGCCACCCCGCAGCCGGTTCTGCTCGGGCGCGCTCACGACCGCGTCGTGACGGCCGGACGTCCCTTCCAGCGCACCGCGCCCCGCCGCCGCGCGCGATGCGAGCGGAGCGTCAGCAACTGGTAAACCGCCACCGCGATCGGGTGCGCGAGCGCCGAACTCACATCGCTCGCGCGCAACGCGGCCCCGGTCTCGAGACGGCGGGCCAGCAGCCTGCCCGCGACCGCCGCCGCGTAGCCGAGCGCGCCGGTTCGGCGTAGCCGTCCGTGTCCGAACACCGCGGCGGCCGGAGGAAGAACGTACGCCGCGCCCGCCGCGACGGCGACCGCCGTCGCCGCCGTCGGGGAACCGCCGTGGGCCGACCACAGCCAGCGGGTGTACCCGGCCTCGAGTTCGGTTGCGCCACGGTACATCCGGGTGCTCGCCAGCGGACCGGCCGCCACCACCCGGGTGGACGATCCGGCCCGGCGCAACGCACGGGCGATGTCGAGGTCTTCGATCGGGCTGCCCGCCACCGACTCGTGCCCGCCGATCGCACGATAGGCCGGGGCGTCGAACACCAGGAACTGCCCGCAGGACACCACGGTGCTCGGCCGCAGACTCCGATTACCGAACGGCACCAGCAGAGTCGAGGCCCACGACCAGCACAGCAACGGCTGCACCAGCGCCTCCGCCCGCGACCCGGAGCGCTGCCAGGGCCAGGGCGCGACCATCGCCGCACCGCTGCGCCGCAGTTCGGCTACCGCCGCCGCGATCGCCTGCGGTGCCAGACGTACGTCCGCGTCGAGGAAGACCACCACGGACGGCGCGGACGGGACCACCGCGCGGGAGCCGACCACGGACGTGCGTCGCTCGCCGGACGGGGTCTCGGCGGGGGCGTCCTGATGTTCGCGCGCAGCGGATTCGGTCCGCTTCCCGGAGGTAGGGCCGAGCCGGTCACCGGCAGGGAACTCGGGCCGACCGCTGTCGGCGTCGACACGAGCTGTCGGGCCGGGGGCGCGGGCACCGGTGAACGCGGCGGGATGGGCGTCGGTGGCCCCGGCGTGGACGGCCAGCCGAGCGCAGGCCGCGGCTTTTCCCGTCCAGCCCGACGGAGGCGGATCCTCCGACCGCAGGACGGTGATCCGCGCGTCCTCGCCTGCGGCGGCACGGGCGAGTTCGGCGGTGCCGTCCGAGGACCCGTCGTCGAGGATCAGCACGCGCAACCGGGGGACGCCGACCTGGGCACGCAGGTCGGCGATCAGATCGGGCAGCCTGCTCGCCTCGTCGCGTGCGGGTACGCACACCGTGACCGGTTCGAGTACCGCGAGACTCGGGTGCAGGCGGGGCACGGTGAACCGGTTGACGAGGGCGATGACGCAGCCGGTCAGCGCGAGGCCCGTGCCCAGGCCGGTCGCGGCGGCGGCCGGCCTCAGCGGAACTGCTTGACCGAGCGCCACCAGCGCCGCCAGGAGAACTGGTGTTCGGGGGCTTCGGGCGTCGGGTTGCGATTGAGGTAGGCCAT
The DNA here is from genome assembly GCF_015477835.1 of Nocardia higoensis. NCBI lineage: Bacteria > Bacillati > Actinomycetota > Actinomycetes > Mycobacteriales > Nocardiaceae > Nocardia > Nocardia higoensis. Next base: position 374,852 of record NZ_JADLQN010000004.1, read on the forward strand.
GCCCGCCACGATCGCCGCGACCGCCAGGGTGATGCCGCCGACGATGCCCGCCCAGCCCGCGAACGAGCGGGTGTTCGGGTCGGGATAGCCCACTTCGGCGCGCAGCGTGGACACCTCTCCGGGCGGCAGCTTCCACGAGACCGTGTTGTCGCCCTCACGGGTGCCGTTGGTCTTGGCGACCCGCGCCGGGAAGGCGATGGTGAACTGCACGTCCGAGCCGTGCGGCGGCACCGATTTCAGGTCGATGCGCCCGTTCAGCGACACCAGGTCGCCCACCCGCTGGAACTGCAGCTGGATCATGCCCTGAGCCTGCTCGTTGAGCTGGGACAGTTGCTGCACATCGCCGAAGGACAGGTCCTCGAAGAACACCTTGCTGCCGACATAGCCGTCCTGGTTGTACGGCTCCACGCGCACCTTGGACGCCAACGATTCCGGTGCGGTCAGCTGTGGCCCGGTGTCCTCCGCGGAGGCGGGAACCACGGCCGCGACGATCCGCCCGGATACTCGGTCGTTGGACGACACCCCCATCGAGACCTGCACCCGTAGGCACCCGGCCAGCATCGGCACCAGCAGGGCGGCGAGCAGGACGGCGGACGCGACGCGAACCCGCGCCGTCGGCCGTGAAACGACCGCGGTGGTCGCGGCGGGTGGGGTGGCTGCACTCGATCGCACGGGTCACATCGTGCCAGGCCCCCCGCGGCCGGCGCCAAAGGGCAGCCGCCGACACGGTGATTCGGCGCATCACCCGGGCGGACGCACCACGCTCGCGAACCCGTGCCGGACCAGCACGACCAGCAGGGGGACGCCGAGCACCCCCATTCCGACGAAGCCGTAACCCGCCGAGACGGGCAGCCCGAGGAAGACCAGGTGCGCCAGCGCCGAACCCAGCCAGGTCCACAGGAAGACCACCACCGGCACGGTGTTGTCCACGCCCGACCGTTGCCGGGAAGGCGGCGGCGCGGCGCGCTCCCAGATCGTGAGTCCCAGCGCCATGAACAGCGCGACCACCAGCCAGCCGAGATAGTTGGTCAGCGGGATCTCGGGGATGCCCGGCAGTCCGGAATCGGTGTCGCACCAGGTCCATCGGTCGTCGTCGACCATCTGCGGATCGAGGAACAGATCCCAGCCCAGCGCGCCTGCCATCGTGAGCACGATGCGCGCCGGCTCGCGGGCCGCGCCCGCACGGTCGGCCAGCAGCGTGGCCACCACCCAGACCGGATACAGCCCGCCGGTCCAGGCCAGCGGGATCAGCAGCGGCACCTCGGCGAACGAGGGACCGAGCGGTCCGAGGGCGTATTCGTAGCAGCCGTAGGGCAGGCCGGTCGCGACGCCGAGGATCTCCGAGGACAGGCCGAGCCCGGAGATGATGACCAGTACGCCCGCGGCATAGCGGAACCCGCGGGTCATCGTGGCGTGCGCGAGCGCGGTCGCCGCGGACAGCAGCACGACGGTGATCGTCACCCGGTCGCGCGCGGTGCCGGAGGTCAGCGGATAACCGATCTGGGTGAGCACCAGCAGCACCGTGAAGAGCATCGGCAGGTGCCTGGTCCACCGCGCCGCGGTCGACGGCGATTCGTTCATCGGCGCGACAGGAACGGGATGCGGGAGCGGCGGCGATCGCGCAGGAACAGCCGCGCGGCGCTGCGTCCGCTGGCACCGCTGACCCCGCCACCGGGATGGGTCGACGCGCCGGTGAGGTACAGACCGGGGGCGCCGGGCACCCGCTGCCCGGACAGTTCCGGCAGCGGCCGCCACATCATCACCTGATCCAAGGACATCTCCACGTGCATGACATTGCCGCCGAGCAATCCCATCTCCCGCTCCAGATCCACCGGGGTCTGCGTGAACCGCTGCCGCACCGAACCGGCGAATCCCGGTGCCAGCGCGTCCACCTCGCCGATGATCCGGTCGGCTTCGCGCTCGGCGTGCTCGCTCCACGCGCTGCCGTCGGCCAGGCGATACGGATGCCATTGCGCCCACAGCGAGAGCTGGTGTTCGCCGGGTGGGGCGATGCTCGGATCCAATGCGCTGAAGCTCATCGCGAGCACCGCGGGCCGGGGCGGCAGATCGCCTGCCAAGGCCGCGCCGTGCGCGCGGTAGAGCTGCGCGCGATCGGAGACCAGCAACTGCAGCCCGCGCGCGGATTCCGCGGCGCTCGCGCCCGGATAGGCGGGCAGCGCGTCGGTCGCGACGCGCACGATCATGCCGATGCCGGGACCGACCCGGATACGGGACCGCCAGTCCTCGATCACCCCGGCGTCGAAACCGCCCGCCGCCAGCAGATCGAGCGTGGTCAGCACGTGCGCGCCCGCGATCACCGCTTCCGCGCGGATCTCCCGGCCCGCCTCGGTGCGCACCCGCCAGCCGGCACCGTCGCGGTGCAGGGACGTCGCCGCCTCACCGGTGCTGATGGTCGCGCCGTCGGCGCGCAGCCGGGCGGCCAGTGCCTCGGTGAGCGCGCCGCTGCCGCCCACCGCGCGGCCCGGCGGCAGCGTGTGCATGAGCGCCGCGAAACCGACCATGGGCGCGGACCCCGGTTCCGACATCGGCGGTCCGGACTGCGCGCCGAACCAGGCCAGCGCCGCCTTCAGCCGCTCGTCCCGGAAGAAGCTGTCCAGCAGCGCGTCCCCGGACTGCAGGAACTCCCGCGACAGCGCGCTGCCGCCGGATCCGGTGTCCAGACCCCAGAACGAGCGCAGCAGGTGCGGCGGCTGCGGCGCCGCGCCGAACGCGCGCATCACCCGGGTGCTGCGCGGTCCCCAGATGCCGACGAAGCGGCGGTAGGCGTCGGCCTCGCGGGAGCCGCAGGCACGTTCGATCGACGCGCAGGTCGCGTCCAGGCTTCGGTGGAACACGATCGGCGGCCCGTCGGCGGCGGGGGCGAAACCCCACGGATCGCAGTCGATATAGCGCAGGCCGAAGCGGGCAAGTTCCAGATCCTCGACGATGCCGGTGTGCCGGATCATGATGTGCGCCGAGGATCCGCGATCGACCCGATGCCCGGGGAAGCGCTCCACCGTGGACACCGCTCCGCCCAGCACCTCGTCGCGTTCGAGAACCTCGACCGCGTGCCCGGACCTTGCCAGATACGCGGCGGCGACCAGGGCGTTGTGGCCGCCGCCGACCACGACGACGGTCACAGCGGCAACCGCCTGCCCAGGATGGCGAAAGGCCTGCTGTCGCCGGAGAAGACGAAGTCACGGATCACGTCGTCGAATCCCTCCCGGCGGTACAGCCGCCACGCGCGGTTCTCCTCGGCGGGCACCTCCGGTGTGGACAGCAGCACGGCCCGCTCCGCGCGACCGGTGAGCAGCCTGCGCAACAACGTCCGGCCGATCCCGAGGCCCTGGGCGCTGGGGTGCACGTGCAACTCGGTCAGTTCGAAATAGTTCGAAAGCAGCTCGGACGCGGACTGTTCGGGCCAGCCGCAGCGGCGCATACCGACGCGCACCTGCTGATGCCACCACTGGTTCGGCGCACCGTGGTATCCGTAGGCGATGCCGAGCATCCGAGAGGTACGCGCGTCGACACGGCCGTTGTCGTCCGGCAGCAGCGCCGCGACGGCCTGCCAGCCCGCTCGGGTGGTGTGCTCGTTCCACATGGGGGCGCGGTGGTTCTCCGTGCCCCGGGGGTACTCCATGGCGGCCACGTACACCGACAGCGCATCGTGCAGCCGGTAGCGCAGGTCGGCGACCGAGAGGTCGACGACGGCGGGGGCGGGGGTCTGATGTGGCGTGACGGCGGTCATGGCTCTCGTCGATGTCGCGCGATGGGCGGTGGGGCAGGCAGGGGATGGACGGTTCGTTCGGCAGAACTTGTCGGTGGGTGTCCCTATATTCAAGCTCAATTCAAACGTTCGAATATCTGTTCGGTCCGCGCGGTGCGCGGGACGGGGAGCGCGAGCGGTGGTGCCGGTGTCGTCCGCGGGGCCGGCGGCGGTGCCGCGCCGGTTCGGAAGGGGACGGCTGATGAGTCGCAACGCAGCGCGGGAACGGCCGGGCAAGGCGGGCATCCTGCTCGACAAGGCCGACGGACTGCTCCTGCAGGCGGCGGGGGAGCGCGACCCGCGCGAACGGTTCCGCACGGCCTATCTGGCCGCGCTGCGCGGCGCGGGGGCGGTGCTGGCCTGCACCGGAGCCGATGCCGCACCGCGGGCGAGGTCGCGCAACGCCTGGGTGCTGTTGCAGCGCGCCGCGCCGGAATTCGTCATGTGGGCGGACTACTTCGCCGCCCGCTCGGAACTGCGCGCCGCGCTGGAGGCCGGGCTCGACCGTGACGTGGGCGACGCCGACGCCGACGAGTTCGCCTCGCGGGTGGGCGCATTCCTGCACGACGTGGCCGATCTGCTGCAGTCGGCGGCCCGTTTGCGCCTCGCCCCGGGCATGAGCGCGTAGCGGCTCGGCGACAGTTTCGTTCCACAGCGCCCATTGGGTGGTACGGCCCTGATCGAACTCGTATCATGGGGACAGATGGCCGCCAAGGTCGGCTATCTGTCGCCTACCCGGAGGCGACAGTCACGCCTAGTGCCGGGGGAGGTACCGTGCCACTCTCCGAGCACGAGCAGCGCATGCTCGAACAGATCGAGAGCGCGCTCTATGCTGAGGACCCGAAGTTCGCCTCGTCCGTACGCGGCGGGCGACTTCGCACCACCACGAGTCGTCGTCGACTCCAGGCAGCCGCTCTGTTCGCCCTCGGCCTGCTCTTGCTGGTCACGGGTATCGCCGGGCCGAAGCCGGGTGGATTCCCGATCATCAGCCTGATCGGGTTCGTGATCATGTTCGGCGCCGGTGTGCTGCTGTTGACCGGCGGCACCAAGGTGTCCGGCGGCGACGTGCCCACCGGTCGAACGGGCTCCGGCGGCCCTTCCGGTCGAAGTCCCGGCGGCCGCGGCCCCGGCGGGCGTCAGCGCAAGTCCGGCGGGTTCTCCGAACGCATGGAGGACCGCTTCCGCCGCAGGTTCGAGCAGGACTGAACGCGTGGGTGCGGTTCGCCGCGCCCACGACATTCTCATACAGGCGGCGCCGACCCCGACGGGTACGGCGTCGCCTTCTCGTGTTCGCCGGTCGATCGCGGACTCCGCGCGCTGCGCGCTCCCGGTGACCTCCCCGGCTGTGTGGCACCCGGCGTGCCCGGCCTACCTGTCCCGATGCGGCGGTAGGCGACACGCCGGGCGCCGGAGTTCGTTCCTGGTGCGGCGACATCCACCGGGACGGGTCCGCGGCACCTGATCCGGTACCCCCCACATCTCTCCACCGCCCTCCCTCGGGCACCCCTCATCCGGCCGTCCGCCGGGGAGTTTGCTGGTTGTTTCCGGGCTGTCGTGTGGTGCCCGCCGCGTGTCGTCAGGACATGCGCAAAGCCCCCCACATCAGTGATAGCTGGGATGACCTGCGGAATCGCTCGAGCGGGGAGCCAGATCACCTCTGGTTTCGATTGAAAGTGGGGGAAAGTGGGGTAATGTGGAGCGCGCACTACAGGAGAGACCATGCAGGCGCGGTGATCCGGTAGAGAGGTGACGAGAAGATGTTTCTCGGTACCTACACACCGCGTCTGGACGACAAGGGGCGACTCACGTTGCCTGCGAAGTTTCGAGATGAACTGGCGGGAGGGTTGATGGTCACGAAGAGCCAAGACCACAGCCTTGCCGTATATCCCAAAGAGGAGTTCACCGCGCTCGCGCGCCGAGCGGCGGCCGCGTCTCGAAGCAATCCGCAGGCACGAGCGTTCGTCCGGGCGCTGGCAGCCGGTACGGACGAACAGCGTCCGGACACACAGGGCCGTATCACGTTGTCGGCGGATCACCGTCGCTACGCCAACCTGTCACGGGAGTGTGTGGTGATCGGCTCGGTCGACTTCCTCGAAATCTGGGACAAGCAGGCGTGGGAGTCCTACCTCGCCGAGCACGAGGAGGATTACGCGCAAGCGAGAGACGAGTCGCTGGGCGGGATCTTCTAGCCGGGCGAGCGAGTGCCGCGCGGTCTCTGTCCGAGCGCGGACCCTGGCGTACTTCCCCGACGCCAGGTGCCGGTTCGGACAGGGACCACGGGGCACTCGCCCCGGTGATCATCAACGATATGTCCGATCCAGCCCGCAGCAGCATTCACCGCGTGACATCCCCGACGAGAACAGCCCGAGTGGACTCGGCGCCTCGCCTCGCGGTTCGCACGGATGCACATGCGGACGAAAACACAAGCAGAACAGGGCGACCCGTGTGCGCCGGCCGGAGATCACTCCACCGGATGCCCGTCGCGCCTACCGATGAACGCGAGGCAGAATCCGGGAGGTCGAGGTGAACCGTGAACAACGCGGCGCCCGTCATGTCCCCGTCCTGCTGCACCGTGCCGACGAATTGCTCGGCCCGGCGCTCACCGAGCCCGGCGCGGTATACGTCGACGCGACACTCGGTTTGGGCGGTCATGCCGAACATTTCCTGAGCACCTATCCCGAACTCCGTCTGGTCGGCCTCGACCGGGACACCGAGGCGCTGCGCCTGGCCGGCGAACGGCTGGCGCCGTATGCGGACCGGATCACGTTGGTGCACACCCGATACGACGGCATCGCCGACGCGCTGGTGCAGGCCGGACTCGATCCGGTCGGCTCGGTCAGCGGCATCCTGATGGACCTCGGTGTCTCCTCGATGCAGCTCGACGAAGCCGAGCGCGGCTTCGCCTACTCGGTGGACGCGCCGCTGGACATGCGCATGGACCCCTCCACCGGGATCACCGCCGCCGACGTCCTCAACACCTACAGTCACGGCGATCTCGCCCGGGTGCTGAAGAACTACGGCGAGGAGCGCTTCGCGGGCAAGATCGCTTCCGAGGTGCTGCGCAGGCGCGCTCAGCGGCCGTTCACCAGCAGCGGTGAACTCGTCGAACTGCTCTACGCGACGATCCCGGCCGCCGCCCGCCGCACCGGCGGGCATCCGGCCAAGCGCACCTTCCAGGCGCTGCGGGTGGAGGTCAACGGCGAACTCGATTCGCTGCGGGCCGCGCTGCCCGCCGCGCTCGATTCGTTGCGCGTGGGCGGGCGGATCGTGATCATGTCCTATCAGTCGCTCGAGGATCGGGTCGTCAAACAGGAACTGGCCGCGCGTACCACCTCCCGCACGCCGGTGGACCTGCCGGTCGAATTGCCCGGCATGGGACCGGAATTCCGGTTGCTGACCCGCGGCGCGGAGAAGGCGACCGAGCAGGAGATCGAGGAGAACCCGCGCGCCGCGCCGGTGCGGATGCGGGCGGCCGAGCGGATCGAGAAGTCGTCGTGAGCGGATGGCCGGAACGGACGGGGTGGGGATGTCCATGCGGAGCAGAGGAGGCGACGACGCCATGAGTATTCGGACGCGCACGGTTCCTTCGCCGGGTCGTGTCGCCCGCCGGGTGCAGGCCGCCGATCGGGTCAAATCCGGTGCCGCGCAACGTGCCTACGCCAAGCGGAGGGTGCGCGCCGAGCAGCTCACCGAGACACCGAGGCTGCCCCGCACGACCTCGGCGATGTCGGGGCGGATTCCCTTTGTGGCCGCGATCATCGCGATGCTCGGCTGTGGTCTGGCGCTGACATTGCTGCTCACCACCCGCGCCGCCGAGGACAGCTACCAGCTCAGTGACGCCAGGCAGCTCAACCGCACACTGGCCGAGGAACGCGCGGCGCTGCAGCGGGAGGTCGAGGCGGCCGATTCGGCGCCCGAACTGGCCGCGCGCGCCCGCGAACTCGGCATGATCCCGGCCGACGACCCGGCCCGGCTGCTGATCGCGCCGGACGGCGCGGTGATCGTGGTCGGTACCCCGACCCCGGTTCAGGGCGCGCCCGCGCCGCCGCTGAACACCACGCCCCGTGATCCGGCGAATCCCGCCGCGCAAGGCGAGCAGGTCGTTCCGTTGACCGCGGCGCTCACCCCCGCCCGTACGCCGGTTCCGGCCGCCGGTGATCGGCAGTCCACCCCCGCGCAGCCCGCGCCGGCGCCGGCTCCGCCCGCTGATCCCGCCGCGCCCGCCGAGGGGCAGCCCACGCCGCTCGGCACCGATGCTCAGCCCGTCCCGCCCGTCGAGGGACAGCCCGCGCCGCCGGGGGTGGACGGTCAGCCGGTCCCGCCGGTCGAGGGACAGCCGATCCAAGGTCAGCTGCCCGTCGGCGCGGTGCCCGCGCCGGTCCCACCGCCCGCTCCGGAGCCGGCCTCCGCGGCGGTGGAGGGGCTTCCCGCGACGCCCGCGCCGGTCGGAGCACTCCGGTGAAGCAGTCCAGGCCCGCACCGCCCCGGCGGCGCGGGCCGTCCACATCCCGACGTGCCGGCACTGCGGGCCTCGATCATCCGATGCGCCTGCGCTTGAGTGTCGGCCGGATCGTCATGCTGGTCGCGCTCGTGATGGTCGCGCTCCAATTGCTCTGGGTGCAGAGCATTTCCGCGCCGGGGCTCTCCGCGCAGGCCGCCAGTCAGCGCACCACCCGGCTGATCGACGAAGCCACCCGCGGCCCCATCGTCGATCGCAGCGGTAAATCGCTGGCCTTCACCATCTCGGCCAAGGCCCTGACGTTCCAGCCGGTGACCGAGCGCGCGAATCTCGCCGCGGCGCGGCAGAAGAACGACAAGGCGCCCGACCCGGAGCAGCGACTGCGCGATATCGCCAGAACGATCCACGAGAAGCTCGGCCCCGGCGCGCCGAAGGAGTCCGAGCTGCTCGACAAGCTCAACAGCGACGAGCAGTTCGTGTATCTGGCGCGCGGTGTCGATCCCCGCATCGCCACCGAGATCATGGTCGAGTTCCCCGAGGTCGGTTCGGAGCGCCAGGACATCCGGGAGTACCCGGGCGGCTCGCTGGCCGCCAATGTGGTCGGCGCGACCGGCTGGGACGGGCACGGCCTGATCGGCCTGGAGTCGGCGCTGGACTCGGTGCTCGCGGGCACCGACGGTTCGCACACCTACGATCGCGGCTCCGACGGCGCGGTCATCCCGGGCAGCTGGCGCGACAAACAGCCCGCCGTCGACGGCAACCGCGTCGAGCTGACTCTGGACTCGGATCTGCAGTACTACGTGCAGCAGCAGGTGCAGCTGGCCAAGCAGCGCTCCGGCGCGGCAGGCGCCTCGGCGGTGGTGCTCGACGCCGGGACCGGGCAGGTGCTCGCGATGGCCAACGACAGCACCTTCAATCCTATGCTGGGATCCAAGGATTGGGCCTCCACCGGGAATCCCTCGGTGAGCGACCCGTTCGAACCAGGCTCGGTGAACAAGATCGTCACCGCCGCCGCGGCCATCGAGTACGGCCTGACCACACCCGAGGAGGTGCACCAGGTCCCCGGCTCGATCCGGATGTCCGGGGTCACCGTCAGCGACGCCTGGAGCCACGACGTCGCGCCCTACACGACCACCGGCATCTTCGGTAAGTCGTCGAATGTGGGCACGCTGATGCTGGCCCAGCGGGTGGGTGAGGATCGCTTCGCCGACATGCTCTTGCGCTTCGGGCTGGGGCAGCGCACCGGCGTCGGCCTGCCGGGCGAGACCGCGGGGCAGGTGCCCGCCAGGGATCAGTGGTCCGGCGGCACGTTCGCGAATCTGCCCATCGGCCAGGGCCTGTCGATGTCGACACTGCAGATGACCGGGATGTTCCAGGCCATCGCCAACGACGGCGTGCGCATCCCGCCGCGCATCGTGAAGTCCATCGTCGCGCCGGACGGCTCCCGCACCGACGAACCGCAGCCCGAGGGCGTGCGGGTGGTCGGCGAGGAGACCGCGCGCACGCTGCGCACCATGTTCCAGTCGGTCACCCAGCACGATCCGGCCGACCCCGATCAGAACGGCACCGGCATGCAGGCCGCGGTGGAGGGCTACCCGATCGCGGGCAAGACCGGGACCGCGCAGCAGATCGATCCGCGATGCCAGTGTTACTCGACGTCGAGCTACTGGATCACCTTCGCGGGGATGGCCCCGGCCGACGATCCCCGCTATGTGATCGGGTTGATGCTGGACAATCCGCAGCGCAGTTCCGACGGCAGCGGCGGGCAGTCGGCGGCGCCGTTGTTCCATTCCATCGCTTCCTGGGCGCTGCAGCGCGACCGTATTCCGCCCAGCGCGGAGCCGTCCGGAAAGTTCGTGTTGCAGGCCGGTGCGTAGCGGTTCCGGGCGGACTCGGCCGTGGTCGCGGGGGTGCGTGCGGCGGGAAGGCCGAGCCACGTTGCCCGTCGATGTGCGCACGTCGGTAACCTGACTTGCCGCCACCTTCGCGGTGTCCGCTGAATCCGCCCCCTCGGAGAGGAGCAAGGTGCCCCAGCAGTCCAGCCAGCCCGTACTGCGGCCGATCGATCCACCGACGACGCCGCTGTCCACGGTGCTGGCGCTGACCGGCGCCGAACCGGCCACGCCCGGCGTGCCGGTCGACGATGTGAGTGTCACCGGTATCGAGCAACGCTCCGACGCGGTGCTACCCGGCGACCTGTTCGCGGCGCTGCCCGGCTCGCGCGCGCACGGCGCCCGGTTCGCCCGTGCGGCCGTGGAGCGCGGCGCGGTGGCGGTGTTCACCGATGCCGACGGCGCCGCGCGGATCGGCGAACTGCCGGTGCCGGTGCTGGTGCGCGAGCGCCCGCGCGAGGTGCTCGGCGAACTGTCCGCCGCGGTGTACGGGCACCCCTCGCGCGAGCTGCGACTGGTGGGGATCACCGGCACCTCGGGCAAGACCACCACCTCGTACCTGGTGGAGGCCGCGCTGGCCGCCTCGGGCCTGTCCACGGCGTTGATCGGCACCATCGAGACCCGCATCGGCGGATCGCGGGTGCCCAGCGCGCTCACCACGCCGGAGGCTCCGCAGCTGCACGCGATGTTCGCACTGATGGTCGAGCAGGGCGTGCAGGCGGTCGTGATGGAGGTGTCCAGTCACGCGCTGGCACTGGGTCGCGTCGACGGCGTGCGCTTCGATGTGGGCGCGTTCACCAACCTCTCCCAGGACCACCTGGATTTCCACGCCGACTTCGAGGACTACTTCGCGGCCAAGCGCAAGTTGTTCGAGGCGTCTTCGCCGGTGGCCGCACGCACGGCGGTGATCTGCGTCGACGACGCGTGGGGCAGGCGGCTGGCCGACAGCCTCCCCGCCCCGGTGCGGGTCGCGGCGGCGGGCGAGGTCACCGGCGCCGCCGATTGGCGGGTCGTGGGTCCGGTGCGCACGCAAGGCGGCGGACAGGAGTTCACCGCGAGCGGGCCCGCGGGCGAGTTCGCGATGCGGCTGCGGCTGCCCGGCCGCTACAACGTCGCCAACGGGTTGCTCGCCTTGGCCGTGTGCGCGGCCGCGGGCGTCGATCCGGCGGTTGCCGCGCCCGCGCTGGGCGAGGTGGATGTGCCCGGCCGGATGCAGCGGGTCGAGGCGGGGCAGGACTTCCTGGCCGTGGTCGACTACGCGCACAAGCCCGCGGCTCTGGAATCGGTCATCGCCACCCTGCGCGAGCACCTGGCCGCCGGTGATCCGGCCGCGCCGGGCAGGCTGGCCGTGGTCGTCGGCGCGGGCGGGGACCGGGACGCGGGCAAGCGCGCGCTGATGGGCTCGGCGGGCGCGCGTGGGGCGGATCTGCTCGTCATCACCGACGACAATCCCCGCACCGAGGATCCGGCCGCCATCCGCGCCGCGCTGCGCGCCGGTGCGCTCGACGTGCCCGCACAGGTGCGCGGTGAGGTGCTCGAGATCGGCGACCGCGCCGAGGCGATCGAGGCCGCCGTACGCTGGGCGCGCCGTGGTGACGTGGTGCTGGTCGCGGGCAAGGGGCACGAGGCGGGGCAGGAGATCGACGGGGTGAAGCACCCGTTCGACGACCGCGAGGTGCTGGCGGCGGCCCTGGCGCGCAAGACGGGCGCGGAGGCGCGCACGTGAACGGTGGAGCGATACAGCATGTTCGGCACGATGGGCGCGACAGCCGCCCGGGAGATGCCCGTCCGTATCGGACGGGCACGGAGGACTTGACGGTTTCATGATCGAGATGACACTGCGGGAGATCGCGGAGGTCGTGGGCGGCACGCTGCACGACGTCGCAGACCCGGAGGTGCGGGTGACCGGCGCGGCCGAATTCGATTCGCGCCGTATCGGCGGCGGGGATCTGTTCCTGGCGCTGCCGGGTGAACGGGCCGACGGACACGACTTCGCACGCGATGCCGTCGCCGCGGGTGCGGCGGCGGTGCTCGCCGCGCGACCGGTCGGGGTGCCCGCGGTCGTGGTGGCGCCGAGCCCGGGCACGGTGCCCGTGGGTTCGCTCGCGGTCGCCCACGACCCGGACGGCTCCGGCGCCGCGGTGCTGGCCGCGCTGGCCGCGCTGGCCCGGTACAGCGTCGAAAAGCTGACCGCCGCAGGCGGCCTGGACGTGGTCGGGGTGACCGGTTCGTCCGGCAAGACCTCCACCAAGGATCTGCTGGCCGCGGTGCTCGCGCCGCTCGGGCCGGTGATCGCCCCGCCCGGATCGTTCAACAACGAACTCGGTCACCCCTGGACGGCCCTGCGTGCCGGATCGGGTACCCGGTTCCTGGTACTGGAGCTGTCCGCGCGCGGTCCCGGCCACATCGCCGCGCTGGCGCGGGTCGCGCCGCCGCGCATCGGCGTGGTGCTCAACGTCGGCACCGCCCACCTCGGCGAGTTCGGCAGCCGCGAGGCCATCGCCCGCACCAAGGGCGAACTGGTCGAGGCACTCCCCGAACACGGTCTCGCGGTGCTCAACGCCGACGATCCGCAGGTGGCCGCGATGGCCGAGCGCACGAAGGCCAGGGTGGTCACCTTCGGTCAGGCCGCGGGTGCGGACTTCCGGGCGAGCGAAGTGAGTCTCGACTCCGAGGCGCGCGCGTCCTTCACCATGCACACCCCGGCCGGGTCCACGCCGATCCGGCTGGCCGTGCACGGCGAACACCAGGTCGGCAACGCGCTGGCCGCCGCTGCCGTGGCCGCCGAATGCGGCGCCGACCTCGACACCATCGCCGCGGCCCTGACCGGCGCCCGGGCGGCCTCGGAGCGCCGGATGGACGTGCGCACCACCCCCGAGGGCGTGACGGTGGTCAACGACTCCTACAACGCCAACCCCGATTCGGTCCGCGCCGCGCTCAAGGCGCTGGTGACGATGGCCAGGGCAGGCGACACCCCGCGCCGCAGCTGGGCGGTGCTCGGCGAGATGGGCGAACTGGGCGAGGAATCGGTGGTCGAGCACGACGCCATCGGCAGGCTCGCGGTGCGCCTGGATGTCGACCGGCTGGTCGTCGTCGGTACCGGACGACCCTCCCGGGGAATGCACCAGGGCGCGGTGATGGAAGGCTCGTGGGGCGAGGAGTCGGTGCTGGTGCCCGACATCGACGCCGCGCTGGCCCTGCTCGACGACGAAGTCGAGCCGGGTGACGTGGTGCTGGTGAAGGCATCGAAGTCGGTGGGCCTGTGGCGGGTCGCCGAGCATCTGACCCGCGGGGCGGGCAGCGACACGGAGGCAGCGCAGTGAGACAGATCCTATTCGCGGCGGCGATCGCGCTGACGGTGTCGATTCTGTTGACTCCGTTGCTGATCAAGTTCTTCGCCAAACAGGGCTTCGGACAGGAGATCCGGGTCGACGGGCCGGCCAGCCACCAGGCCAAGCGCGGCACCCCGACCATGGGCGGCGTCGCGATTCTCATCGGTATGTGGGCCGGTTATCTCGGCTCGCACCTGATCGGCATCGGCTACGACGCCGAGGGACCTTCGGCCTCGGCGCTGCTGGTGCTCGGCCTGGCGACGGCGCTGGGCGCGGTCGGCTTCCTCGACGATTTCATCAAGCTGCGCAAGGGCCGCAATCTCGGTCTCACCGCCGCGGGCAAGTACATCGGTCAGCTCAGCGCCGCCGTCGTGTTCGGCATCCTGGCACTGCAGTTCAAGGGCGAGAACGGACTCACCCCCGCCAGCACCCACCTGTCCTACGTCCGCGACATCACCACCGTGTCGATGGGCGTGATCGTGTTCCTGGCCTTCGTCAGTCTGGTCGTGGTCGCCTGGTCGAACGCGGTCAACCTGACCGACGGCCTGGACGGCCTGGCCGCGGGGTCGATGAGCCTGGTGCTCGGCGGCTACGTGATCATCACCTTCTGGCAGTACTACCACGCCTGCGCGATCAAGCCGGAAGCCGGTTGTTACAACGTGCGCGATCCGCTGGACCTGGCGCTGGTGTGCGCGGCGGGCACCGCGGCCTGCATCGGATTCCTCTGGTGGAACGCGGCTCCGGCCAAGATCTTCATGGGCGACACCGGTTCGCTCGCGCTCGGCGGTCTGCTCGCCGGTCTGTCCATCACCACCCGCACCGAGCTGCTGATGGTCGTGATCGGCGCGCTGTTCGTCGCCGAGGCCGCCTCGGTGGTGCTGCAGGTGGCGGTGTTCCGCACCACGCGCAACCGGTTGTTCAAGATGGCGCCGTTCCACCACCACTTCGAACTCAGCAAGTGGGCGGAAACGACGGTCATCATTCGGTTCTGGCTGCTGGCCGCGATGGCCTCGGCGGTCGGACTCGGTCTGTTCTACAGCGAATACCTCTCCGCGGTCGGGTGATCCAGGATGGTCGAACATTCTCCGCGGGCCCTGCGCTCACCCGGGCCCATGCTGGAATTTCTGCGTGGCCGTGACGTTCTCGTCGCAGGCTGGGGCGTGTCGGGACGCTCGCTGGTCGAGCCGTTGCGCGACATCGGGGCCCACCCGGTGGTCACCGACAGCGGCGCGGCCGCCTTGGCCGAAGCCGCCGGGCTGGGGCTGGAAGTCGCCACCGCGGTCGAGCTGGAGACGGCCGACCTGAGCCGGTTCGCGCTGGTCATCACCAGCCCGGGCTGGCGGCCGGACTCACCGGTGCTGGTCTCGGCGGTCACCGAGGGCATCCCGGTCTGGGGCGATGTCGAATTCGCCTGGTGGGTCGATCAGGCCCGCATCTACGGCCCGGTGCGCAAGTGGCTGGTGGTCACCGGAACCAACGGCAAGACCACCACCACCCAGATGACCCACTCGATCCTGCGCGCGGCCGGCATTCCCAGCGTGGCCTGCGGCAATATCGGGCTGCCGATCCTGGACGCGCTGCGCCGCAATCCCGGTCCGCAGGTGCTCGCGGTCGAACTGTCCTCGTTCCAGCTGCACTGGGCGCCCTCGGTGCGCCCGGAAGCGGGCGTGGTGCTCAATGTCGCCGAAGACCATCTCGACTGGCACGGCGGGCTCGACGCCTACGCCGCCGCCAAATCCAGGGCGCTGGTCGGGCGGGTCGGCGTGGTCGGCCTGGACGATCCGGTCGCGGCCTCGCTGGCCCGGCGCTCCAAGGCCAAGCGCACCGTCGGCTTCCGGGTCGGCGTGCCCGCCGACGGTGAACTCGGCGTGGTCGACGGCAAACTGCTCGACCGTGCCTTCACCAAAGCCGCCATCCTGGCCGAGGTCGGCGACATCAGCCCGCCCGGGCCCGCCGGGGTGGCCGACGCGCTCGCCGCGTCCGCGCTGACCAGGGCGATCGACGTGGCGCCGCAATTCGTCAAGGAAGGCCTGCAGGAGCACAAGGTGGGCCCGCACCGGTCGGCGTTCGTGCGCGAACTCGGCGGCGTCGAGTTCGTCGACGACTCCAAGGCCACCAACCCGCACGCGGCGCGCTCGTCGATCCTGGCGCACCAGAGCGTCATCTGGATCGCGGGCGGGCTGCTCAAGGGCGCGGGCGTCGAGGACCTGATCGAAGAGGTCGCCGAACACCTCGTCGCCGCCGTGCTCATCGGCGCGGACGCGCCGGTGATCGCCGACGCGCTCGCGCGACACGCGCCCGAAGTCCCCGTCGTCGAGGTCCGCGCGGGTGACGATGCTGGCATGGCCGACGACCCGAACCGATCGCACCCCCACCGATCGAGCGAGGCCGACGCCGTGATGGCGCGCGCCGTGCGCACGGCCGCCGGGTTCGCCCGCAGCGGTGACACCGTGCTGCTGGCGCCGGCCGCCGCCTCGCTGGACATGTTCGCCGACTACACCCATCGCGGACGCAGCTTCGCCGGTGCGGTGCACGCGCTGGAAGACGGTGACCTCGGGCGGCAGCCGTGACCGACCAGGGCCGGCGGGGACTGCGGCGCGCCAAGTCCGGTCCTGGTAAGAGCGCGCGCGCCGCGCGGCCCGCGGGAGCTCGGGCTCCGGCGGTCACCAAGTTCCTGACCTGGATGGCGCGTCCGCTCGCGTCGTTCCATCTGATCGTCACCATCGCCACCCTGCTCACCGTGCTGGGGCTGGTGATGGTGCTCTCGGCCTCCAGCGTCGAGGCCTACACCGCGGGCGGGTCCGCGTATTCGCTGTTCCGGCAACAGATCCTGTTCGCCCTGATCGGTACCGTGCTGTTCTACCTCGCGCTGCGCATCCCGATCCGCCGGCTGCGGCAGTGGTCGTTCCCGGTGTTCGGGCTGTCGGTGGTCGCGCTGTTCCTGGTACTGATCCCCGGCATCGGCACCGAGGTACAGGGTTCGCGGCGCTGGATCGACCTCGGCGTCGTCTCGGTGCAGCCCTCGGAGATCGTCAAGGTGACCCTGGTGGTGTGGGGCGCGCACCTGCTGGCGTCCCGGCGCAGCGAGCAGGCGCCGCTCAAGGACGTGCTGGTGCCACTGGTACCCGCGGGCATGCTGGTGTGTCTGCTCGTGGTGCTGGAACCGAACCTGTCGACCACCATCGCGCTGGGCATCGTGCTCGCGGCATTGCTGTGGTTCGGCGGCCTGCCGGTGCGACTGTTCGTCACCATCGCCCTCTCGGGCATCGTCGCCGCGGCCGTGCTCGCGCTGACCGCCGGCTACCGCTCCGATCGCATGCGCGCTTTCTTCAATCCCGGTGAGGATCCGCAAGGCATCGGCTACCAGGCCAGGCAGGCGATGTACTCGCTGGCCGACGGGGGGATCTGGGGTCGCGGCCTCGGCCAGAGCCGCGCCAAGTGGAGCTATCTGCCCAACTCGCACAACGACTTCATCTTCGCCATCATCGGTGAGGAACTCGGCTTCCTCGGGTGCGCGCTGGTGCTCGGGCTGTTCGCGCTGTTCGTCTACACCGGCCTGCGCATCGCCACCCGCTCGGTGGACCCTTTCCTGCGGCTGTTGTCGGCGACGGCCACCACCTGGATCACCGCGCAGGCGCTGATCAATGTCGGTTACGTCGTCGGCCTGTTGCCGGTGACCGGCCTGCAGTTGCCCTTGGTCTCGGCGGGCGGTTCTTCGCTGGCCATCACGCTGTTCATGTTCGGCATCATCGCCAATGCCGCCCGCCACGAACCCGAGGCGGTCGCCGCGCTGCAGGCCGGGCAGGACGGCAGATTCAGCCGGTTGTTGCGACTGCCCAAGCCCGAGCCGTATTCGCCCGCCAAAGCCGGTGCGGCACGGGCCAGGTCGGCGGGACGAGCCGGTCAGCGTGGGGGCGCCGGGGCGCGGGTGCCCCGGCGCGCCGGGGATGCGCAGCGCTCGGGCAGCGGACAGGTCCGCAACGGTGGCCGGATCCGGGGGAACGGACAGGGCAAGCCGGCACCGCGGCGCAAGTCCGGGGAGAGCCGCGGTACCAGCTCGGCCAGGGCCACCAGAGCCTGGGAGCCGACCTATCCGATGCCGCACGCGAAGGAACGGGGAAGATACAGGTGAGTGACGGGCGACGTGCTCGACGGGCCCGGTGGAGGAGTATCAGGTGACCACGAAGGATTCCGGTTCGCTGCCCTCGTCCGCGAGGATCTCGGTGATCGTCGCGGGCGGAGGCACGGCAGGACATATCGAACCGGCTCTGGCGGTCGCCGACGCGCTGCGCAGGCTCGATCCCTCGATCCGCGTGACGGCGCTCGGCACCGAGCGCGGTCTGGAGACCCGGCTGGTGCCCGAGCGCGGCTATCCGCTCGAGCTGATCCCGCCGGTTCCGTTGCCGCGCAAGCCGACTCTCGATCTGCTGAAGTTGCCTGCCCGGGTGCGGGCTTCGGTGCGCCGCACCCGGGCGGTGATCGACGCGGTCGAGGCGGACGTGATCATCGGTTTCGGCGGCTATGTCGCCTTGCCCGCCTATCTCGCGGCGGGCCCCGGTCTGCTGCGGCGCAGGCGCGCGGTGCCGGTGGTAGTGCACGAGGCGAATGCCAAGGCGGGCATCGCCAACAAGATCGGCGCGCGGGTGGCCGCGAGGGTTCTGGCCGCCGTGCCGGATTCGGGCTTGCCCGGAGCGGAAGTGGTGGGCATCCCGGTGCGGGAGTCGATCACCGCGCTGGACCGGGCCGGACTGCGCGGCGAGGCGCGCGCGCATTTCGGGCTGCCCGGTGAGGGGCCGGTGCTGCTGGTGTTCGGTGGTTCGCAGGGCGCGCGCAGCCTGAACGAGGCGGTCTCCGCGGCCGCCCCGCAACTGGCCGCGGCGGGCATCTCGGTGCTGCACGCGCACGGTCCCAAGAACACCCTGGAGGTGCCCCCGCCGGTGGGATCCGCGCGCTATGTCGCGGTGCCGTACCTGTCGCGGATGGATCTGGCCTACGCCGCCGCCGACGCGGTGGTGTGCCGCTCGGGTGCGATGACGGTCGCCGAGGTCTCCGCGGTCGGCCTGCCCGCGTTCTACGTGCCGCTGCCGCACGGCAACGGCGAGCAGGAATTCAACGCCCGCCCGATCGTCACCCAGGGCGGTGGCAGAATCGTTCCCGACCAGGAACTGACGCCCGAATACGTGATCGACGAGGTGATTCCGCTGCTGCTCGACCGAACCCGGTTGACCGAGATGGGCCGCGCCGCCGCAGGCGCCGGGCATCGCGACGCCGCCGACGCGGTGGCACGCATCGCCGTGCAGGTCGCGCGGTGAACGCCACGAACGGCGTGGACGGCACGCCTGCCATGGACGGCACGGACACCGGGAGCGGCACCGACACCGCGGGCGGCGCCGACGCACCGGGCGCGGCGGCGCTGCCCTCTGAACTGCGACGTGTGCACATGGTCGGGATCGGCGGGGCGGGCATGTCCGGCATCGCACGCATCCTGCTCTCGCGCGGCGGCGAGGTGTCGGGTTCGGATGCCAAGGAGAGTCGCGGCGTGCTCGCGTTGCGGGCACGCGGCGCCCAGGTCCGCATCGGCCACGACGCCAGCGCGCTCGACCTGCTCGCCGGCGGCCCGACCGCGGTGGTGACCACCTACGCGGCCATCCCCAAGACCAATCCGGAGCTGGTCGAGGCCCACCGTCGCGACATCCCGGTGCTGTTGCGTCCCACAGTGCTGGCCTCGCTGATGCGCGGGCACCGCACCCTGCTGGTCTCGGGCACACACGGCAAGACCTCCACCACCTCGATGCTCATCGTGGCGTTGCAGCACTGCGGGCTGGATCCGTCCTTCGCGGTCGGCGGCGAGCTCAACGAGGCGGGCACCAACGCCCACCACGGCACCGGTGAGACGTTCGTGGCCGAGGCCGACGAGAGCGACGGTTCGCTGCTGCAGTACGACCCGGATGTCGCGGTCGTCACCAACATCGAGTCCGATCACCTGGACTTCTTCGGTACCGACGCCGCCTATACCCAGGTCTTCGACGATTTCGCCGACCGCCTGACCGAAGGCGGCCTGCTGGTGGTGTGTCTCGACGATCCCGGCTCGCTGGCACTGGCCGAGCGGGTCGGGCCGCGACTGGCCGAACGGGGCGTGCGCGTACTCGGTTACGGATCCGGCGAACTCGCCGACCCTCCGGTCCCGGTCGGTGTGCGCATGCACAGCTGGGAGCCGCGTGATGTCGGGGGAGTGGTGCAGTTCCAGCTCGGCGAGGAGAACACACCGCGTTCGTTGCGGCTGTCGGTGCCCGGCAGGCACATGGCGCTCAACGCGTTGGGCGCGCTGCTGGCCGCGCGCGCCGCGGGCGCCGACATCGACGAGATCATCCAGGGTCTGGAGGGTTTCGGCGGCGTGCACCGGCGTTTCCAGTTCGTCGGTCGGGAGAACGGCGTACGGGTCTTCGACGACTACGCCCACCACCCCACCGAGGTGCGCGCGGTGCTCGGGGCCGCGGCCGCGCTGGTCGAGCAGGAGGCCCGCGACGGCGCGCGTTCCCGGCAGGGCCGGGTGATCGTGGTGTTCCAGCCGCATCTCTACAGCCGCACAGCCACTTTCGCTTCCGAGTTCGGCGCGGCGCTGAGCCTCGCCGACGAGGTGGTCGTCCTGGACGTCTACGGCGCGCGGGAGGAACCGCTGCCCGGAGTGAACGGCGCCCTGGTCGCCCAGACGGTCACCGCGCCGGTGCACTACCAGCCGGACATGTCGCGGGTCGGCCGTCAGGTGGCCGGGCTGGCGCGGGCCGGTGACGTGGTGATCACCATGGGCGCGGGCGATGTCACCATGCTCGGCAGCCAGATCCTCGACGGCCTACGGGCGCGGCCCAGCTACGGTCGGTGAGCCGCGTGCGCGCGGCGGGTGAGCTGCTCGGGCCGGGTGGTCTGCGACGGGTGCGGTGGTGGGCGCTGCTCGGGGTGATCGTTCTCACCGTCTTGCTGTCGGTCGCATGGTTCACCCCCGCCCTGTCGGTGCGCACGATCGAGATCGACGGTCTGTCGACCGTTTCCGAGGAGCGGGTGCGCGAGCAGCTCGACATTCCCGACGGGCTCTCGCTCATGCGCATCGACACCGTCGCGATGGCCGAGCGGGTGGCCTCGATCGCCGAGGTGCGCTCGGCGCGGGTGGAGCGGGTATACCCCTCGACCGTGCGGGTCACCGTGGACGAGCGCCGCGCGGTGCTCTGGTTCGACGCGCCCGAAGGCGCGCACCTGGTCGACCGCGACGCCGTCGAGTTCGCCATCGCGGCGCCACCGATCGGCGTGCCGCAGCTGGTCACCGACCACCCCGGCGGCAGCGACCCGGTCACTCGCGCCGCGGTGACCGTGGCCAACGCGATTCCGCCCGCCCTGAACATCCAGGTGGACCAGGTTCTGGCGCGGTCGATTTCGGACATCTCGTTGAAACTGACCGACGGCCGCACGGTAGTGTGGGGCGCAGCGGACGACGCCGAACGCAAGGCGGCGGTGGTGTTGCCGCTGTTGACGCGAGAGGGCACGGTGTTCGACGTTTCGAGTCCGAATCTGGTCACGGTGAAGTGATCGATTCCGTCTGTGTCCAGGGAGATTCTGTTCTCCGTCTCGGCGCGCCTGCGCCCGTATCGCGGCAGTGGCGAATAGCGTTCGGCAGCAGTCGGATACTTGACATAACACTAACCCTATGGTTGAGGTTCAGGGTTTTCCGAAATGACAGGCTTGGATCGAAGGAAGGCGAGAGCCCATGACGCCCCCGCACAACTACCTTGCGGTGATCAAGGTCGTCGGTATCGGCGGCGGCGGCGTGAATGCCGTCAACCGGATGATCGAACAGGGACTCAAGGGAGTCGAGTTCATCGCGGTCAATACCGACGCGCAGGCGCTGCTGATGAGCGACGCCGACGTCAAGCTCGACGTCGGCCGTGAACTGACCCGCGGCCTCGGCGCGGGCGCCGACCCCGAGGTCGGCCGCAAAGCCGCCGAAGACCACAAGGACGAGATCGAAGAGGTGCTCAAGGGCGCCGACATGGTCTTCGTCACCGCGGGCGAGGGCGGCGGCACCGGCACCGGCGGCGCGCCCGTCGTGGCGAGCATCGCGCGCAAGCTCGGCGCGCTGACCATCGGCGTGGTCACCCGGCCGTTCTCCTTCGAGGGAAAGCGCCGGGGCAACCAGGCCGAGGTCGGCATCAACATGCTGCGCGAGTCCTGCGACACGCTCATCGTGATCCCGAACGATCGGCTCCTGCAACTCGGCGACGCTGCGGTCAGCTTGATGGACGCCTTCCGTTCCGCGGACGAGGTGCTGCTCAACGGTGTCCAGGGCATCACCGACCTGATCACCACCCCCGGTCTGATCAACGTCGACTTCGCCGATGTCAAGAGCGTCATGTCCGGCGCGGGCAGCGCCCTGATGGGCATCGGCTCCTCGCGCGGTGAAGGACGATCGGTGAAAGCGGCCGAAGCGGCGATCAATTCGCCGCTGCTGGAAGCCTCGATGGACGGCGCGCACGGCGTACTGTTGTCGATCGCGGGCGGCTCCGACCTGGGGCTGTTCGAGATCAACGAGGCCGCCTCGCTGGTGCAGGAGGCCGCGCACATCGAGGCCAACATCATCTTCGGCACCGTCATCGACGATTCGCTCGGCGACGAGGTGCGGGTCACCGTCATCGCCGCGGGCTTCGACGGTGGCGGTCCGGCCAGGCGCACCTTCGACGCGCCGCACACCCGGGGCTCCATCGGTTCGGGCCGCGCAGGCGAGATCAGCAGCCGGGCGGGCGAGCTGTCGTCGTCGAGGAGTTCGGAGCCGGTGAGTGGTTCCACGGCCTCCACCTCGTCGACTTCCTCGGCGGGCTCGAGCGGTTCCGGCCGCGGCGCGGTGCCCAACTACCGCGACACCGAGCGCCCGCGGCTCGCCGAACCGACGGTGGCCCACAACAGTCGTTCGCACATCCAGGACGCCGACCCGGACGACGACGACGTCGACGTGCCGGACTTCATGCGTCGCTGATCCACGTCGATCGACAGAGCGTGCCCGGAAACGCCGGTGCGGGCACGCTCGCGCGGCTACTACCCTCGAACACATGAATACCCTGGGACGCATGACCGCGCCCACACTCACCGTCCGCCGGGTCACCACCACGCGCACCGGCGGATTTTCCATGCCGCCGTACGACTCGTTCAATCTCGGCGATCACGTGGGCGACGATCCGGAAGCGGTGCGACGCAATCGTCTCCGTCTCGCCGAGGGCATCGGGCTCCCGGCGGACCGGCTGGTGTGGATGGAGCAGATCCACGGCCGCAATGTCGAGGTGGTCGACGGCCCGCGCGCCGAGCCGGTGCCCGCCACCGACGCCCTGGTGACCACCGAACCAGGCCTCGCCCTGGTGGTGCTGACCGCCGACTGCGTGCCCGTCCTGCTCTCCGACGACGAGGCGGGCGTGATCGCCGCCGTGCATGCGGGCCGCATCGGCGCCAGGATCGGCATCGTGCCGCGGGTGCTCGAGGTGATGATCGCCCAGGGGGCGCGCCCCGAACGCATCGGCGCCTTCCTCGGTCCGGCGGCTTCGGGACGTCGGTACGAAGTCCCGGCCGCCATGCGCGCGGATGTCGAGGCCCATCTGCCCGGCAGCGCCACCATCACGGTGCGCGGCACTCCCGGCCTCGATCTGCGGGCGGGTATCCGCAGGCAGTTGACCGAGGCGGGCATCGGCGGCATCGCCGAGGATCCGCGCTGCACCATCGAGGACAAGACCCTCTTCAGTCACCGGCGCGGTGCGCCGACCGGGCGCATCGCCGGGGTGATCTGGATCGATGCCCGGGGCGGGGAGTGACCCGAGCGGGCAGTACCGAGAGACGGCTCGGCGGCAGACCGGCAGGCCCGCCGAGCCGAATGTGATCAGCGCGACAGGTCGGGCGGGGGACAGAGTGACGAGGACGGGTATCCGGCGCTCGCGAGGACATGACACGGAGGACGAAGTGAACAGCGTGACCGGAGCGGCGCAGCCGCAGACCGCCGCGGCGGCGCAGGCCCGCACCGCGGAGCTGGCCGCGAATCTGGCGTCGCTGAACGCTCGGATCGACGCGGCCTGCCGCGCGAGCGGCCGCGATCGCGACTCCGTTCGGTTGCTGCCGGTGACGAAGTTCTTTCCGGCGTCCGACGTCGCGCTGCTGGCCGACCTCGGGCTCGGCGAGTTCGGCGAGTCGAGAGAGCAGGAGGCCGCGGCGAAGGTGGTCGCCCTGCGTGAACTCGGTCACGAGGGGATCCGGTGGCACATGATCGGCCGGTTGCAGCGCAACAAGGCCAATGCGGTGGCCCGCTGGGCGCACACGGTGCACTCGGTCGACAGCGAACGGCTGGCAACGGCCCTTGACCGGGGCGCGCGCGCCGCGCTCGAGGCCGACGAGCGCTTCGAGCCGCTGGACGTGCTGATCCAGGTGAGTCTGGACGACGATCCCGCGCGCGGCGGCGTGCCCGCGCACGGCTTGGACGCACTCGCCGACACGGTCGCCGGTGCCTCGAGTCTGCGGCTCGCGGGCCTGATGGCCGTCCCTCCGCTGGGGGTCGAGCCTGATAGCGCGTTCGCCCGGCTTGCGAGCTTGCACACGCGTCTACGCGAACGCCACCCCGGCGCGAGCGAACTTTCCGCAGGAATGTCGGGTGATCTGGAATCGGCGATCGCATACGGATCCACGTGGGTGCGTGTCGGTACCGCTCTGATGGGCGCCCGACCGATAACCTCTGGCTAGCAAAGAAACCTCATCAGTCACATATGACACATAAGATTGGGACGGACGAGGAGCTGAGCAAGTCTTCAACACCCGGCCGCCACCGGGGCCGAAGGAAGGTCGACCAGATGAGCACGCTGCACAAGTTCAAGGCGTACTTCGGCATGGTTCCGCTCGAGGATTACGAAGACGACTACGTCGACGATCGCGCCTCGCGCGCGAGCGAGCGCGGTGGCGCGCGCGGACCCCGTCCGTACTCCGAGCGGCCGGCCTACGGCGCCGACCGCTACGGCGAAGAGCGTTACGGCGCCGATCGTTTCGGGGCCGAGCGGTTCGGCCCCGAGCGCTTCGGTGCCGAGCGCTTCGGTGCCGAGCGCTTCGAAGACGACGCCGAGTACCCGGAGCCCGCCTACAAGTCCTACAAGCCGGCATACCCCCCGCGTCGCGAGGAGTACCCGGAGGACAACTACGGCGAGGATCCCTACGAGCCGCCGCGCAGGCCCACCCGTATCGAGTCCGCGTCCGCGTCCGCCGCCGGCCGGTTCCGCGCGGGGGGTGGCGCATCGGCGTTGCGGGGAGCCACCCGGGGTGCGCTCGCCGTCGATCCCGTGGCCGAGGAGCGCCGCCTCGAGGAGCGGCTACGCCCCGAGCCCGCGCCCGCTCGCCGTCCCGGGATCTTCGAGGACGGAGGTCCCTTGTCCAAGATCACCACACTGCGCCCGCGCGACTACAGCGAGGCCAGGATCATCGGCGAGCGGTTCCGCGAGGGCAACCCGGTGATCATGGACCTGGTCGAGCTGAGCAACGCCGACGCCAAGCGCCTGGTGGACTTCGCCGCCGGACTCGCCTTCGCGCTACGTGGCTCGTTCGACAAAGTGGCCAGCAAGGTGTTCCTGCTCTCACCCGCCGACGTCGATGTCTCGGCCGAAGAGCGGCGCCGGATCGCGGAAACCGGCTTCTACAACCAGAAATAGCGACCTGCTTCCGAGGTGCGGCGGTGTGGCCATTTTGCACACCGCCGTTTTTCGGGCAGAGTGACATGGTGGCCTTGTTCGCGGTGCTGTACTTCGTGCTGTTCATCTTCTGGCTGTTGCTCATCAGCCGGGTGATCGTCGAGTTCATCCGTAGCTTCGCCCGGGACTGGCGGCCGACCGGCTTCGTGGCCGTGATCCTGGAGGTGATCTTCACGGTCACCGACCCTCCGGTGAAACTGCTGAGGCGGCTCATTCCCCCGGTGTCGTTGGGGGGAATCCGCCTGGATCTGTCGATAATGGTCCTGCTCTTCATCGTGTTCATCCTGATGTCGATCGTCAGCAGGCTCGGCCAGCCGGTCGCCCCGATGTGACAGAATGGGTGACGATACCTTGCAAGATCTGCTCGATCTCCACAAGACGCGTGAAGGGATCCTTCCATGCCGCTGACTCCAGCCGATGTGCACAACGTCGCGTTCAGCAAACCGCCGATCGGGAAGCGCGGCTACAACGAGGATGAGGTCGACGCCTTCCTCGACCTGGTCGAGCAGGAGCTGTCGCGGCTGATCGAGGAGAACGCGGATCTGCGTCAGCGGGTCGCTGAGCTGGACGCCGAGCTGGCCGATGCCAAGAAGAACCGTGGCAGTGGTCCCGCCGCGGTCAAGCCACCGGTGCCGCAGGCGCCGCCGGAGCCGATCAAACCTCCTGTCCCCGTGGCGCCACCGGCGCCTATCGCGGCCGCGCCGCCGGCCAAGGACAACTCCGCGGACGCGAATCTGCAGGCTGCCAAGGTGCTGAGCCTGGCCCAGGAAATGGCCGATCGCCTGACCAGCGACGCCAAGACCGAGTCGGAGAACCTGCTGGCCAACGCGCGAGCGAATTCCGAGCGTCTGGTCACCGATGCGCGCACCCGCTCGGAATCGATGGTCGCCGAGGCGCGCCAGAAGGCCGATGCCCTGCTGTCGGATGCGCAGACCCGGTCCGACAGCCAGCTGCGCCAGGCCAAGGAGAAGGCCGACGCGCTGCAGGCCGACGCGGAGCGCAAGCACACCGAGATCATGGCCACCATCACCCAGCAGCGCAGCGTGCTGGAGAGCCGCATCGAGCAGCTGAAGACGTTCGAGCGCGAGTACCGGGTGCGGTTGAAGTCCTACCTGGAGTCGCAGCTCGAGGAGCTGGAGAACCGCGGTTCGGCGGTTCCGGTGGACGGCGGCGAGCCCTTCGCCGACAGCGGTTCCACCGGCAGTCTGCCCGCCGCTTCGTTCGCCAAGGGCGGCAAGTAAGCCGCCCCGGGCGCAGCGGACAGCGGTCGGCGCAGGCAGATCTGGCCTCGGGACACCTGAGGGGTCGGCATGCTCGTCATGACGCTCGTTCTCGCAGCAGTGGGTTTCGCGCTGCTGGTGACCGCATTGACCACCGGCTCGGTGCTGTGGGCATGGGGCTGCATCGTGGTCTGTGCCATCGGTGCGGTGCTGCTGCTGGTGAGCGCACTGTCCACGCGAAGACCCGACGGCGGACCTCCGCCGCCGCGTCGGCACGTCCGGCGCTGAACCGGCCGGGGAGATATCCGCTCGACAGCGCCCGTTAGAATGGACACACAACCAACGGCAACGATCCGGCCATCACCGGGGAGCCTTCGGAAGAACGGTCACTTCCGCATCTGCGCGGGAGTGACTCAGTAGAACCGAACGGGTGAGCCCGTCACAGCTCGCAAGAGAGGTCCGGTGCGTTCGACGCCGGACAAACGGGGTGGTACCGCGGTTTCGGCGCACCTGGCGCCGATGTCGTCCCCGTGCCCACATCGACACGCGCCTGCGGCGCGGTGGCACGAGGAGACGGATCCGCGATGGCGGACGACAACAACAGCGCATATCCCCGCGTCGACTTCGGCTCGGGTTCCGGGGCGTCGTTCCCCGAACTGGAGCGTCTCGTGCTCGACGCATGGGAGGCCGACGACACCTTCCGGGCGAGCATCGAGAATCGTTCCGGCGCAGCAGAGTTCGTCTTCTACGACGGCCCGCCCTTCGCCAACGGCCTGCCACACTACGGCCATCTGCTCACCGGCTACGTCAAAGATCTGATCCCGCGTTTCCAGACGATGCGCGGCAAACGCGTCGATCGGCGATTCGGCTGGGATTGCCACGGCCTGCCCGCGGAAATCGAAGCCGAGAAACAACTCGGTATCACGGACAAATCACAGATCGACGCGATGGGTCTGGCGGAATTCAACGCCGCGTGTAAGTCCTCGGTGCTGCGATACACCGGAGAATGGCGCGACTATGTGACCCGTCAGGCGCGCTGGGTCGATTTCGACAACGATTACAAGACCCTCGATCTCGACTTCATGGAGTCGGTGATGTGGGCCTTCAAATCGCTCTACGACAAGGGCCTGATCTACCAGGGCTTCCGGGTGCTGCCCTACAGCTGGTACGAGCAGACGCCGCTGTCGAACCAGGAGACCCGCCTCGACGACGCCTACAAGATGCGTCAGGACCCGGCGGTCACCGTCGACATGCGGCTGCGTGTGCCCGAGGATCATCCGCTGCGCGAGCTCGACGGCGCGAACGCGCTGATCTGGACGACGACGCCGTGGACGCTGCCGTCCAACCTGGCGATCGCGGTCCATCCCGACGTGCGCTACGTCCACCTGAAGGCCGCCGATGGCAAGCGCTATGTGCTTGCGGCCGAACGTGTCTCGCACTATGTCCGCGAGTTCGGCGAGGACCCCCAGGTGCTCGGTGAGTTCGACGGCGCGGCGCTGGCCGGCCTGGCCTACGCCCCGCCGTTCGACTTCTTCGTCGGTCACCCCCACGCGCATCGCGTGCTCAACGCGGATTACGTCACCACCGACTCCGGCACCGGCGTCGTGCACCTGGCGCCCGCCTTCGGTGAAGAGGACATGGACGTCTGCGCGGCCAACGGCATCGAACTGGTGCAGCCGCTGGACCCGGGCGGCAAGTTCACCTCGATGGTGCCGCCGTACGAGGGCCTGATGGTCTTCGACGCCAATCCGGTCATCATCAAGGATCTCAAGGCGGCGGGCCTGCTGTTGCGTCACGAGACCATCGAGCACTCCTACCCGCACAGCTGGCGCTCCGGTCAGCCGCTGATCTACATGGCGGTGCCGTCCTGGTTCGTCGCGGTCACCTCCTTCCGCGACCGGATGGTGGACCTGAACAAGCAGATCACCTGGGTGCCCGAGCACATCCGCGACGGCCAGTTCGGCAAGTGGCTCGAGGGTGCGCGCGACTGGAACATCAGCCGTAACCGCTACTGGGGCAGCCCGATCCCGGTGTGGGTGTCCGACGATCCGGCCTACCCGCGGGTGGACGTCTACGGCTCGCTCGACGAGCTCGAGCGCGACTTCGGTGTGCGTCCGGTGGATCTGCACCGGCCCGCGATCGACGAACTGACCCGGCCGAATCCCGACGATCCGACCGGAAAGTCGACGATGCGCCGGGTGCCGGAGGTCCTGGACTGCTGGTTCGAGTCCGGCTCGATGCCCTACGCCCAGGTGCACTACCCGTTCGAGAACAAGGAGTGGTTCGACTCCCACTTCCCCGGCGATTTCATCGTCGAGTACAACGGGCAGACCCGCGGCTGGTTCTACACCCTGCACGTGCTGGCCACCGCGCTCTTCGACAGCCCCGCCTTCAAAACCGTTGCCGCGCACGGCATCGTGCTCGGCGACGACGGGCTGAAGATGAGCAAGTCCAAGGGCAACTACCCCGACGTCAACGAGGTCTTCGACCGCGACGGCTCCGACGCGATGCGCTGGTTCCTGATGAGTTCGCCGATCCTGCGCGGCGGCAACCTCATCGTCACCGAGCGCGGCATCCGCGAGGGTGTCAGCCATGCACTGCGCCCGCTGTGGAACGCGTGGACGTTCCTGCAGCTCTACGCCTCGACTCCGGGTGCATGGCGCACGGACTCGCAGAACGTGCTCGACCGTTACATCCTGGCGAAGCTGGCGCAAACCCGCGACGTCATGACCGAGGCGCTCGAGGTCTACGACATCGCGGCGGCCTGCGAGGAACTGCGTTCCTTCGCCGACGCGCTCACCAATTGGTATGTGCGCCGCTCGCGTTCGCGTTTCTGGTCCGAGGAGCGCGACGCGGTCGACACCCTGCACACCGTGCTCGAGGTCGTCACGCGGCTGGCGGCGCCGTTGCTGCCGCTGATCAGCGAGGTGATCTGGCGCGGGCTGACCGGCGGTCGTTCGGTGCACCTGACCGACTGGCCGGCCGAGGGTGAGCTGCCCGCCGATCCGGAGCTGGTGGCGGCGATGGACGAGGCGCGGGTGGTCTGCTCGACGGTGCTGAGTCTGCGCAAGGCGAAGAACCTGCGGGTGCGTCTGCCGCTGGCGGAGGTCACCATCGCCGCCGCGGACGCGGCTCGGCTGGCGCCCTACGCCGACATCATCGCCGACGAGGTCAACGTCAAGAAGGTCGATCTGACCTCCGATGTCGACGTGCACGGCCGATTCGAGCTGGTCGTCAACGCTCGCGCGGCCGGTCCCCGGCTGGGCAAGGACGTGCAGACGGTGATCAAGGCGGTCAAGGCCGGGCAGTGGAGCGAGGATGCCGAGGGCGTGGTCAGCGCCGCGGGCATCACGCTGCTGCCGGAGGAGTACACCCAGCGACTGGTCGCCGCCGAACCGGAATCCACCGCCGCGCTGCCCGGCAATGCCGGTCTGGTCGTCTTGGATTCGGTCGTCACCGAGGAACTGGAGGCCGAGGGCTGGGCCCGCGACCTGATCCGGGAACTGCAGGAGACCCGCAAGTCGCTCGGCCTCGAGGTGTCCGACCGGATCTCGGTGGTGCTCGAGGTGTCCGACGAGCGGCAGGACTGGGCCCGCGCGCACCGTGACCTGATCGCCGGGGAGATTCTGGCGACCACGCTGGAGTTCGGCGAGGCGGGTGTGGGCGCGGTCGAGCTGTCCGGTGGAATGCGGGCGGTGGTCGTCAGGCAGTGAGGGAGTCGGCTGTGGCGGACCGGGCGCACCCCGGTCCGCCACAACCGGTCACCACTCCGAGGCTTCAGTATGTGATTCAAATCACATGCTGAATATTTGCTGAACTCTGGTTTCCGGTCCGGGTGGACCGGCAGAATCGCCCATGTTGTATGTGGGGCACATGCTAACCGCTGGTGCCGGTGTGATTCGTCGACGATTCCACCTGACGTCCCTCCGAGCCGTGTCAGATCGACGGCGGCGGGGGTGAGCCGAGGTCCGCCGCTACGCCGCCCACCGCTGTGCTGACGTCGCGGACCATCTGCCCGACAGGGAGGCCGCGTTCGCATGATCAGACGTTTCCAGGCTCGACATCGCTCGGCGCGACACGACCCCGCGCGACGGCGCCCGACCCGACGGCTCCGTTCGTCGGATCCCCGGGCGTGCCGGGCCCGAGTGCGACGGCCGCTGCGACGGATTGCCATCGGTTTGCTGGTCGCCATGGTGACCATGGTCGTCCTCGGCGGTACCGCCTGGGCCGACCCCGTTCCGGTGTCCGGGGGCCTCAGCAGCGGGTCCGGCACGGGTAGCGGCACGGGCTCGGGAACAGGCTCCGGTTCGGGCTCCGGCCTCGGTTCAGGTCTGGGTTCCGGTCTGGGGGCGGGCAGCGCCAGTGGCTCGGCTGCGATCCCGCTGCCCAGCCTCGCCGGTCTCGGCGCGTTGGCGGCGGCGACGACCCAGGTCGGCAAGCCCTACGAATGGGGCGCGACGGGCCCGCACTCGTGGGACTGCTCGGCCCTGGTGCAGTGGGCGTTCCGACAGGTGGGTGTGCCGCTGCCGCGCACGACCTGGGAACAGGCCGAGGTCGGCGCCGCGGTGCCGAGGTGGGCGCTCTCGCCCGGCGATGTGGTCGTGCTCAACCCCGACGGCTCGCACGTGGGCATCTACGCCGGCTTCGGTCAGGTGCTGAACGCCTACGGCCGCGGCGTCCCGGTCGGGCTCAGCCCGCTGGACCGATTCGAGATCTACACCATTCGCCGCTTCTGACCGAGGCTGTCTCCGGCCGAGGCCGGTTCCGGCCGAAGGCCGCCGCGGTTCCGGCCGAAGGCCACTTCAGCCCAGTTCGCCGGCCAGCGACCGCAGCAGCGGGCCGTACTGCGGATGGGCCAGCGCCGAGGCGAACTGCGCGACCAGGTAGTCCGCGGGATTGCCGGTGTCGTACCAGCGGCCGCGGATGACCTGGCCGAAGACGGGGTTCTCGGCGGCGTGGACGTTGATCGCGTCGGTGAGGTAGACCTCACCGGTCCGGTGCTCGTACCACTCGTCGGTCTGCCTGCGCAGCTCGGCGATGATGCCGGGGGTCACCACGTAGCCGCCGATGGCCGCGAAGTTCGACGGCGCGTCCTCGGGCTTGGGTTTCTCGCGCAGGCCCGTGATGCGTAGCAGGCCGTCGCCCTGGTCGTCGGTGACCACCGGGACGCCGTAACGCTGCGAGTCGCCCGGGTCCATCGGCATGAGCGCCAGCACCGGCGCACCTGTGCGCTCGTAGGCGTCGATGAGCTGCTGGGCGCGCGGGATCTCGGCGACGAACACATCGTCGGGCCACAGCACCAGCATCGGCTCGTCGCCCATGCTGCGCGCGGCGTTGAGCACCGGGGTGCCGTTGCCGTAAGGACCGTGCTGGTCGAGATAGGTGATGTGGCCGAGCCGGGACAGCTCGCCGACCTCGGCCACGGCGTCGGCGAACGCGGTCTTGCCGTCGGCGCGCAGCTGCTCGACCAGGCCGGGGTTGGGGCGGAAGTGGTCCTGGATCACGTGCTTGCCACCGCTGACGACAATGGTGATATCGGTGATGCCGGAGGCGACCAGCTCTCGGACGGTGTGCTCGATGACCGGCTTGTCGCCGACCGGCAGCATCTCCTTGGGGATCGCCTTGGTCAGCGGGAGCAGCCGGGAGCCGATACCTGCGGCCGGAATGACGGCCTTTCGGATCTTCATGCCCTCGATCATCACATATCGCGGTCGGGGAAACGGGCCAACCGGACCTGCGATCCGCCCCAGACGTGTCCGCTATCAGGGCTGGTTGGCGCGGGTATACGCGGCCGTGTGGCACCGCGGGAGCTCGGTTCATCCACAGCTGCCCGACAGCAAGTCCACAGCCATCGGCGGTCCGTAGCCACGGCAAGGCGGGCCGGGTTGTCGGTGCCCGGGCGTAGATTCCGGTGCGTGAGTACCGTGCGGGTGTCGCCCGAACCCGGGCGCACCGCGCGCCGGTGGGTGCTGCACATCGACATGGACGCCTTCTTCGCCTCGGTGGAGCAGTTGACCAGGCCCACGCTGCGGGGCAGGCCGGTGCTGGTCGGCGGAACAGGCGGGCGCGGCGTGGTCGCGGGCGCGAGCTACGAGGCGCGGGCCTTCGGCGCTCGCTCGGCGATGCCCATGCATCAGGCCAGGCGGTTGGTCGGGGCGGGCGCGGTGGTGGTTCCGCCCCGCGGCGCGGTCTACGCGCACCTCAGCGGGCAGGTCTTCGAGGCGCTGCGCGAGATCGTCCCGGTGCTGGAGACGCTGTCGTTCGACGAGGCGTTCGGCGAACCGGCCGAGCTGGCCGGAGCGAGCGTGACCGAGGTGCGCGAATTCTGCGCCCGGCTGCGCGCGGTGGTGCGCGAACGCACCGGGCTGATCGCCTCGGTGGGCGCGGGCACCGGTAAACAACTGGCCAAGATCGCCTCCGGCCTGGCCAAACCGGATGGGATCCGGGTGATCGCACCCGAGGAGCAGCAGGCGCTGCTGGCCGGACTGCCGGTGCGCAAGCTGTGGGGAATCGGGCCCGTCGCCGAGAGCAGGTTGCGATCGGTGGGTATCGAGACCGTCGGCGCGTTCGCCGCGCTGCCGGAATCGGAGGCGGTCTCGCTGCTCGGCGGCAGCATCGGCGCGGCACTGCATCGCCTGGCGCGGGGGATCGACGATCGCCCGGTCACCGAGCGTGCCGAAGCCAAGCAGATCAGCGCCGAGAGCACCTACGAGACCGACATCGTCACCCTCGCCGCATTGCGGAGGGCCATCGCCGCCATGGCCGAGGCCGCGCACGCGCGCCTGCGCAAGGACGGCCGCGCCGCCCGCACCGTGGTGCTCAAACTCCGGCGCGCGGACATGAGCATCGTGACCCGCTCCTCGACCCTGCCGTACGCGACCGTCGACCCCGCGGTGCTCGCCGCAGCGGCCCAGCGTTCGGCTATCGACCCCGTCGAGCTCGGGCCCATCCGGCTGGTCGGCGTCGGCTACGCCGGACTGTCCACCGTTCAGCAGGAGTCGCTGTTTCCCGAACTCGATCGCGGTGAGTTCGGCGGCGATCTCGCGGTCGCCGCACCGGGCACAGCCCCCGGTCCGGACGCTGCGGGCAGTCCGGACCCGGCTGTCCACCCGGTCGCGGTGGGCGACCCGATCACAGATGCCGGCCGGCTCACCCCGGCTGCCGCGATCTCCTCTGTCGAACCGGCTCGGATCGGCGCGACCGTCGCGGTCGCCGGGGCGGCCTCGCAGGTCGAGCGGGAGCCGGACCGTGCGACGGGCACGCGATCAGCGGGATACCCGCAGCGGGCGGCCGGGCGCGTCTCGGCCGACAGCGCGGCTACGCCGGGCGCCGGGGGTTCGATCGGTGGGACCGAACCGGTGGCGGCGCGACGGTGGTTCGCGGGAATGGATGTGTCACACCCGGATTACGGGCACGGCTGGGTTCAGGGCGCCGGCCACGGGGTGGTGACCGTGCGCTTCGAGACGAGTTCGACAGGACCGGGTCCGGCGCGTACTTTCAGCGCCGACGACATCAGTCTGTCCCGGGCGGACCCGCTCGGCAGTCTCGGTTGACCGGTAGCCTGGGTGGCCGGGCAGCGCTGCCGGTTCGAGCGCGCGCTGTCCCGGCACCGATACCGACCCTTACTCGAACGCAAAGGACGAGCAGTTGAAGCTTCGTACGACTGGACGCATCGCGATCGCCGGCTTCGCCGCCATCGCCTCCCTGACCCTCACCGCGTGCGGCGGTGACGACAGTGGGGACGAAGCCAAGCCGGCCAAGACGACGACCAGCGCGGCGGCCATCAGCTCCGCGGCGGACACGCCGGCGGTGCCGACGGCGGCGGAGCTGAACGCCCAGCTGCAGCGGGCGCTCGATCCCGCGGTGCCCAACTCCGAGAAGCTGGAGATGGTGCAGGGCATCGAGGCCGACCCCGAGCTCCCCGGACGCCTGGCCCAGGCCTACACCGACACCGGCGCCACCGTGACCGTCACCGACGTGACCGCCTTCGGTGACACCGTCAACGCCAAGGCCACCATCCTGCTCAACGGCCAGGAGAACATCGCCGACGTGCCGTTCGTCAGCGAGGACGGTCAGTGGAAGGTCCAGAAGGAATGGGCCTGCATCATGCTGACCAACCTGGGCCAGCAGTCGCCCGCCTGCGTCTGATCCCGACGTGCTGAGCGTACGCGGCCCGGACCGGACCGGGCCGCGTGCGTACTCGCGTCCGAACGCGGTATCGCCGCGTCGCCGCTCGCGGCGTCACTCGAACTCGATATCGACCGTTACTATCGGTCGCCGTGGCTGACATCATGGTCCGGCCGCGGACGGCTTCCGCGGACGATTCGGAAACCCCTACGCCGCATCGGGATTCCCGGTCCGCGTGGGCGCGTCCGGTCGCTCTGCTCGCCGCGCTGGTCGGCGTCATGTGCGCGATCGCGGTGCCGCTGTTGCCCGTCCGGGTCGACGCCGCCACGCTCACCTG
Organism: Nocardia higoensis; assembly: GCF_015477835.1. Lineage (NCBI taxonomy): Bacteria > Bacillati > Actinomycetota > Actinomycetes > Mycobacteriales > Nocardiaceae > Nocardia > Nocardia higoensis. The sequence continues at coordinate 409,735 of NZ_JADLQN010000004.1, forward strand.
GCCGCAGAACGGTTCGGCCGACAGCGTGGAAGCGCCGCTGATCGGCTACGCGCCGCTGACCTTCGAGGCGACCGTGCCGTGCGCGGCGATCGCCCAGCTCGGCCCCGCGGGCGGTGTCCTGGTTGCCGGCGGCCCCACCGGATCGCCCGACCTGGAGCGTCACGGGTTCCTCGCACGCGTGACCGCCGCCACTACCGAGGATCCGTCCCGGCTGGACGTGGTGCTGCGCAATCAGGCCCTGTTCAGCGTCCCGGTCACCGAACTGGCGCCCGGCTGCGAACTGTCGGTCCGCGCGGACGCCACCGCCGCCGTGGCGACATTGAACGGCTTCGGCGGCGAGTCGACCGTCCGGCTCGACGGCGACTACCGCCCGCAGCTGGTCGGTATCTACAGCGATCTGGCCGTCGCCGACGGCACCGTGGTGACCGCCGAGATCGACAGCCGCTTCTCCTCGACCCCGACTCCGGTCAAGCGTGCCGCCATCTGGCTGGCGCTGATCGCCACCGCCGTGGCCCTGATCGCGCTGCACCGCATCGACCGCGAGGACGGCAGGCGTGCTCGCCGGATCCTGCCGCGCCTGCGTAGCGTGACCGTGCTCGACGGCGTGGTGATCGGCGTGCTGGTGCTCTGGCATTTCATCGGCGCGACCACCTCCGACGACGGCTACCAGTTCGGCATGGCCCGGGCTTCCGGCGTGTCCGGCTACATGGCCAACTACTTCGCGTACTTCGGTGTGCCGGAGAACCCGATCGGCACCCCTTACTACGACCTGATCCGCCTCATGACCGAGGTGACCACCGCCAGTCCGTGGGTGCGGCTGCCCGCCCTGATCGCGGGCATGCTGATCTGGCTGTTGCTGAGCCGGGAGGTGGTGCCGCGGCTCGGCGTCGCCGTGCGCGACAACCACCTCGCCCTGTGGACCGGCGCGCTCGGGTTCCTCGCGGTATGGCTGCCCTACAACAACGGTCTGCGCCCGGAACCACCGGTCGCGCTCGGCCTGCTGCTCACCTGGGTCTCGGTGGAGCGCGCGATCGCGACCCGTCGGCTGCTGCCCGCGGCGGTGGCGATCCTGGTGGCCGCGTTCACCGTTACCGCCGGGCCGTCCGGGATCATCTGCGTCGCGGCGCTGGTGGCCGGTATCCGCCCGGTGGCGCGCTCGATCATGCACCGGGTCGGCGCGGCGGGCTCGCTGCGGCAGCGGGTGGTCGGCTACGCGACCCTGCTGGCTCCGCTGGCGGCGGCCGGTCTGCTCGTGCTCGCGATCGCCTTCGCCGACCAGCCGTTGAGCGCCGCGCTGGAGATGCAGCGGGTGCATCACGCGATCGGCCCGGATGTGCCCTGGTTCCAGGAGTATCTGCGCTACCAGTACCTGTTCCAGCCGGAGGTCGACGGATCGATCGGCCGTCGGATCGGCATCTTCATGATGCTGGCCGGATTGGTGATCAGTGTCGCGGTGCTGCTGCGCCGGGGCGGGCGGATTCCGCTGACCGCCGCGGGTCCGTCGCGCCGTCTGCTCGGCACCACCGCGGCCGCGCTGCTGCTGATCATGATCACCCCGACCAAGTGGACGCATCACTTCGGCGTGTACGCGGGTGTGGCCGGCGGCGTGGCGGTGCTGGCCGCGATGGCGGTGAGCCCGCGGGTGCTGCGCGCGCCGCGCAACCGCGCGCTGTTCGCCGCGGCCGTCGCTTTCCTGCTCGCGCTGGTGTTCTCCGGCACCAACGGCTGGTGGTATGTGTCCTCCTACGGCATGCCGTGGTGGGACAAGTCGCCTTCGGTCGCGGGTATCGGCCTGAACAAGGTGTTCCTCACGCTGGCGCTGGCACTGCTGGTCGTGGCGGCGTGGTGGCATGTGCGCACCCCCGGCGGGGGCGTGCCGCATCGGGTCTCGCGTGGCATGTGGCGGGTCTCGGCCCTGCCGCCGCTGACGATCGCGCTGGCAGTGCTGGTCCTGTGGGATCTCGGTTCCTTCACCAAAGCCGCAGTGGCCCAAGGGGAATCGTTCTCGCTGGCCCGGTCCAACATCGAGGCCGTGACCGGCGAGCCGCACGGGCTGGCCGGCTACGTGCTGGTCGAGCGGGACCCGAACGAGGGCATGCTCGAACCGCTTTCCGGCGATGTGGTGTCGACCTTCACCGGCGTGGGCGCGGGTTTCACCCCGGCAGGCGTGGCCCAGGACCTGCGCCCCGACGCGGAGGACAATTCCTCCGGCAGCATCGCCGACGCGCTGGGCGCGGATTCCTCCGACAACGAGGAAGCGGGCAGGTCCACCGCCGCGTTGCCGTTCGGCCTGGACGCCACACGGGTACCGGTCATGGGCAGCTACCGCTCCGGTGACGCCGGCCCGGCCGAACTCACCACCGGCTGGTACCGGCTGCCCGATCCGGCCGACCGGGAGGACATCCTCGCACTCAGCGCCGCGGGGCGGATCAGATCGGTCGACGCCGACGGGGTGGTGACCGACGGCCAGCAGGTCGAGATCGAATACGGCACAGCCGGATCCGGGAGCGATGCCCAGCCGATGGGCCGGGTGGCGCCGATCGACATCGGCCCCGCGCCGTCGTGGCGCAACCTGCGGGTGCCCTTCACCGCCATCCCCGCCGAGGCCGACGTCATCCGGATCGTCGCTGTCGACCGCGACCGCAACCCGGCCCAGTGGGTCGCGCTGACCCCGCCCCGGATGCCGAAGACCGTCACCCTCGACGAATTCGTCGGCAGCGACCAGCCGGTCCTGATCGACTGGATGGTCGGCCTGCAGTTCCCCGCGCAACGCCCCTTCGATCACCGGTACGGCATCGCCGAGGTGCCCGCCTTCCGCATCCTGCCCGACCGCGGCGGCGCGGCGGTGACCAACCTCTGGCAGTCGCACGACAGCGGCGGTCCGCTCGGCTGGACCGGCAAACTCCTCCACACCAAGGCGCTCGCCACCTACCTGGACGGCGACTGGGACCGCGACTGGGGTGAGCTGCAACAGTTGACCCGCATCGACGACTCCGCCGTGCCCGCCGAACCGGAGATCACCCGGCACGACCACAGTGGCTTGTGGTCGCCGGGGGCGATCAACACCGCCTACTGACGGCACCACGGCGGCATGCCGTCCACCCGCTATGCCTGGCTCAACGACATCGTTGCGGTCGGTACGGCCGCCGGTCGCAGAGACGTCGACACGGGAGCGCATCGGCTCGCGGCCGGTGCGGCTCACCGCCCTGTGCGCCCCGGGTCAGCCGGCTTCCGGGATCGGCGGGGTGATTCGTCCGGCGAGCATGACGAGGTCGGCGCCGGTGAGACCGGGGTAGCCGTGCAGCATCTCGCGCCAGCGGGCGGGGACGGCGGAGGCGCCCCAGCGGGCGCCGAGCAGCCCGCCCGCGATGGCGGCGGTGGTATCGGTGTCGCCGCCCGCGCGGACGCACAGTTCGAGCGCGGCGGGCAGATGGTCCGGCGAGCTCGCGTCGGCGTGGGTGATGGCCCACCACGCGGTCTGCAAGGCGTGCACGACCCAGCCGTTGTTCGGGAAATGTCCTGGCCCACCGGATTCCGCCTCGTCGAGCAGCCGGTGCCAGTCGGCCGCTGCGTCCAGGGTGTCGACGGCCGCGCGCACGCCGTCGAAGCTCGCGGCGAGCACGGCGTGGCGGATCGCCAGCGTCCAGAGGCGGCAGGCGTCGACGGCCTGTGGGTCGCTGTGGGTCAGCAATCCGACAAGCGCGGCGGATCGGTCGCATTCGACCGCGTCGTCGAGGTGGATCAGCGCGACCGGGGCAGTACGCATGAGTGAGCCGTTGCCGCCGGTGCGCCCCTCGAGCGCGTCCGAGCGGGCCCGCATCGCGGCGGCTGTCGCTGGTCGGCCGGACAGCACCCGCGCGGTCTGCACGCCGATATCCGGCGGCCCGGACTCGTACCAGCGCACGAATCCCGCGGCGACCGCGTCGAGGTTCATGCCGGGACCGTGCTCGTCGGCGGCCAGGGCCACGGCCAGCGCCATGGAGGTGTCATCGGTCCATTCGCCCGGCGCGAAATTGCCCAGCCCGCCGCCGATCATGTCGATCGGCCGGTCGGGGCCCGGCCGGGTGAATTCGTAGCCCGCGCCGAGCGCGTCCCCGGCCGCGGTGCCCAGCAGTACTCCCGCGATCCTGTCCTGAATGCCGGTTCGCGCCGGGTCGGCGAAATCGTTCATCTTTACGGTCCCCCTCGTTCCGGCACGCTCGGCTGCGTGCCGGGATCGAATCTACCGCCGAGGAACGACATCAATTCCGTGGCCCCGCACCGACTCCCTGCTCTCCGTTGCCGGTCGCGGCTTCGTTCGTGTCGCGGGACGCAGCGTGATTCGTGTCGCTGGGCGCGGCCTCCGTGTCGTCGGCGGCAGCCAGATCGTCGTCGCCGGGTGCAGCTCGATTCGGGCTGCCGGGCGCAGCCGCTTCACCGCCGAGGGGCGGCGTGAGCCGGACACGGCGGGCGTGGCGACCACGGCGCAGCGCGTCGGCGGTGAAAATGCCCAAGGCGGTCCAGATCAGGGCGAAGCCGGCCCAGCGGGAGGCGGGCATCGGTTCGTGGGCGACCACCACGCCCCACGCCATCTGCATGGCGGGAGTCAGATATTGCAGCAAGCCCATGGTGGACAGCGGCACCCGCTGGGCGGCGACCGCGAACAGCAGCAGCGGCACCAGCGTCACCGGACCGGTGGATATGAGCAAGCCCGCTTCGACCGGGCCCTCGAATAGGGTGTTCGATCCGGTCAGCGCCAGGAACACCAGGAAGGCCAGCGCGAACGGCGCGGAGACCAGCCCCTCGGCGGCGAGGCTGCGCATGGCGTCGAGCCGGATCACCTTCTTGATCAGGCCGTAGAGCGCGAACGAGACCGCCAGGGTGAGCGCGATGTAGGGCGGCCTGCCGTAGTCGAGAGTCAGCACCACGACCGCCGCCGCGCCGAGTCCGAGCGCCACCCACTGTGCCGCGGCCAGCCGCTCCCGGAAGATCAGCACCCCGAAAGCAACAGTGACCAGCGGATTGGTGAAGTAGCCGAGCGCGCATTCGACCACATGGCCGGAGGTGACGCCATAGACGTAGACGCCCCAGTTGATCGAGATCGCCCCCGAGGCCAGCGCGGCCAGCCGCCAGGTGCGGGCGTCGATGCCGCGCAACTCCCGCAGCCGTCCGGCCACCGCGAGCACGACCAGCGCCGCCACCAGCGTCCACACGATCCGCTGCGCCAGGATCTCCACGGCCCCCGCGAAGGCCAGCAGGCCGAAGAACGCGGGGAACAGGCCCCAGGTGAAGTAGGCGCCTACACCGAACGCGACACCGGGGAGCGATCTGCCTGCGCGCACTCCGGTGAGGCTACCGCGCTCACCCGGGCCGCCGGCAGTCGAGCATCGCCCCGGCGGCCCGGGCGCTGTTCGTGGCGAACGAGATCGCAGACGCCTCGACCCTCGCCTCGATCAGGGAGCCGACACCGTGATGTTTGATCTTCGCCGCAGTGGCGATCCGAGGTGACACCGGAACCGGACTCGGAGGTGACCCGAAGTATGTGGTGCGTAGGCCCCACTGTTCGAATCGAGTTCGCACATCCGTTCGAGACTGGCGGTGCGGCGTGTTGAATTGGCGCAATGGGGCGGCGGGGGGAGCAAGCCGAGCAGGTGGCCTGAACGTTCGGTTGTGTGCGGTGAGTCCGTCCCACGTTCGACGTGGGAAGGCAGCTGTCGGTGAAGCAGGAAACCCCGGGTGTGAGCCCGGGGACCCCGTCTTCAGGCGAGAGAGGAAGTCACCATGGGACATCGCGGATTGCTGGTCGTGGCGCTCTTCATCGGTTCATGCCTGATACCCGGGGCAGGAGCGGGCGCGCGGGCGCCCGCCGGCGAGGTCACCGCACCGCGGACGACCATCGCCGTGCGTACCGACCTCGGCCACCGCTGGGGCCTCGGTGCCGCGGATGCGCCGCACGGCGCACTCTCCCTCGCCAAGCTGTATCTGGTCGATTACGCCCTGCGCCACGGCGACGGTTCGGCCGTGGACACCGAACTCGGTGAGCGGATGATCCGCTACTCCGACGATGCCGCGGCGGACGCGCTGGCGGGCAAGTATCCCGGTGCGATAGCCGCGGTCGCCGCCGAGTACGGCTTGACCGCGACCAGCGCGGGCGGGCACTGGAGCGCCACGACCACCAGCAGCGCCGATGTCGCCGAGTTCCTGCACGCGAAGACGAGCGGCGATCCCGCCTCGCCGATCCTGGCGTGGATGGCCACCGCCGGAGACCGCGCCGCCGACGGCACGCCACAGGATTGGGGTACCGCGCGCCTGCCCGGGGTGCTCGGCACAAAATGGGGCTGGTCGGATGTCGGCACGTCGGAGGTGGCCTCGGTGTCCTTCGGGCCCGGCTTCACGGTGGCGGCCCACACCTATGGCACGCCCGCCGAGCAGACCGCCGACGTGCTGGCGGCGCTGCCGCAGATGCTGGCCGGGCTGGCCGGGATTTCACCGGACTTGTTGCAGCAGTGGGGCATCGCCGTCGGCGGGGCATGACGCCGTGAGGCAACCGCCTCAGGCGCCGACTGGTCGCGGATTCGCGGCCGTCGGAGCCATCATCAGCCGAGCGCTGCCACGGCGGCTTCGGCGGCGTCGGCGACGAGCGCGTTGTCGGCCTCGGCCTCGGGGTCGGACTTCGTCGACAACACGGCGATGACGATCGGCGCGCGGCCCGGCGGCCAGGCGACGGCCACATCCAGTGCCGACCCGTAGGCGGGCGAACCGGTCTTGTCGCCGACGGTCCAGTCGGCGGGCAGGCCGGCGCGGATGCGGGCGGCGCCGGTGGTGTTGGCGACGAGCCAGGAGGTGAGCTGCGCGCGCTCCGGCTCGGCCAGTGTGTCGCCGACGACGAGCGCGCGGTAGTCGGCGGCGAGCGCGGCCGGGGTGGTGGTATCGCGCTCGTCACCGGGTATCGCGGAATTCAACTCGGTCTCCCAGCGATCCAGCCGCGAGGTGTCGTCGCCGAGGGAGCGCAGGAAAGCGGTGAAACCGGCGGGTCCGCCGAGCAGTTTCAGCAGTTGGTTACCCGCGGTGTTGTCGGAGACGGTGATCGCGGCATCGCACAATTGCGCCACGGTCATCCCGGATTCGACGTGGCGTTCGGTGACCGGCGAATACTCGACGAGCTCGGCGGCCGAGTAATGGATCACCTGATCGAAATAGCCCGACGACAGCGGGTGGTCGCGCAGCAGAGCGCCGCAGGCCAGCGCCTTGAAGGTCGAGGCCATCGGGAACCGCTCGTTCTCGCGATGGGTGACTGTGCGCCCGGTCCCGGTGTCGACGGCGAAGACGCCCAGACGCGCGCCCGAGGTGGACTCGAGAGCCGCGAAGTGCGGGCCGGCGGCCACCGAGGTGGTCACGACTTCCGGGGGTGCGGTGGTGGTGGCGGATGTCGCGTCGCAGGCGGCGGACGCGGCGAGCACGGGCACCAGGACAGCGGCGGCGAGCGATCGCCTGCGATGGACGGGGACGAGGTCGAGTACGCGGAATTTCACCGGCCGAGAAGATCACGGTCGGCTGGGGCGCGGCCAATATCGTGAGGTCCCCGCCGCGAGTCGGTCTCGATATCGTCGCAGGTCGTGACGTCGGCACAGCGCCAGAACAGCGATGGGCGCGGATCCGGCCGCGCCGGTTCGGCCGCGGCGGTTGGTTCAATGGCCGCATGGATCTGATCCGTCACCTCCGCTTCTTCGTCTCGATCGCCGACGAAGGACATTTCGGGAGGGCGGCGGCCGCGCTCGACATGACCCAGCCGCCGCTGTCGCAGGGGCTGCGTCGACTCGAACAGTTTCTCGGCGTCGACCTCGTGCACCGCACCAGGCAGGGCGCGATGCTCACCGCCGCGGGCAGGCAGCTGCTGCCCCGCTCCCGGCTGCTGGTCGACGACGCCGACCGGCTGCTGGCCGAGGCCCAGCGCATCGCCCACGCCCGCGGAGACGTGCACCTGGGGGTGGCCGCAGCGGTCCCGGACTCGCTGGTCACCGCTTGCGTCGGCGCGCTTCGTCACGGGTCGGCCGCGGGCGCCACGGTGTCGACCACCGTCGGCGCGACCGTCGAACTGCTCGCCGATCTGCGCGCGGGCCTGTGCGATGTGGCGGTGATCGAGCACCCGGCGCTGGTCGACGGTGTCGACGCCGGGCCGGTGGTGAAGATCGCGCGCCGAGTGATCGTCCCCTCGGACCATCGCAGCGCGAGCGCCGAACGTCCCACCTTCCGCATGCTCGCCGATCTGACCTTCGCGCATCCGCCCCGCGCGGCCAATCCGCCCGCCTTCGACACGGTCCTCGACCTGCTGCGGGAACGCGGGCTCGACCCGCAGGTCGGTACCGCCCGCGACGACCGTGCCGTGCTGGCGGCCGTCGCCGCGGGAACCAGCTTCGGGCTCACCACCGCCGCGCCGTCGAGCGCTGCGGGGGTCACCTGGCTGGATATGGCGCCTCAGGCGCTGGCTCTGCGGGTCCGTGTCGCGCGACGCCCGGATGACCGATCACCGGGCGCCCGTTCAGGGGCCGATGCCGGGTCGCGCACCGAGGCCGAGTCGCACGCCGAAGCGTTGGACCGCCTGCTGTACCGGGAGCGCCTGCGATGAGCGCTGAACGTGGTCGCGCGGCGGCGGACCGTATCCGTGACGTCTTCGCCGACGCGGGGTGCACCGGCTGGCTGCACGCCCGGCGGTGCGGCGGCGGGGCGGGGTTCTCGGCGGCGGGGTTCTCCGACGCGGAGATCTCGGTCGACGGCCACGCCCGGGTGGTGACCGCCTCGGTGTACAAGTTGGTGCTGTTGGTGGCCTTCTGCCGCGGCGTCGATGCCGGGGAGATCGATCCCACCTCCCGGCTCACCATCGACCCCGCCGAGTGCACCCCTGGTCCCACCGGCATCGCGGCACTGCACGACCCGGTGACCATGACCCGCCGCGATCTGGCGACCTCGATGATGACGGTGTCGGACAATGCGGCGGCCGACGTGCTGCTGGGCGAGGTCGGCCTGAACGCGGTCGAGGACGTACTCACCGATCTCGGCCTCACCGAGACCAGGATCGTGGGCGGCACCGCCGATATGCACCGCAGCCTGTTGCGTGACACCGACACCCACACCACCGCCGAGGCCTTCGCGGCGCTGGCCGACAACGACGAAGCCCGGTCGGTCTCGGCCTACGACCCCGCCTACACCAGCGCGACCACACCGGAGGAGATGACCCGTCTGCTGCGCGCGCTCTGGTCCGGCACGGTCCTGTCCCCGGAACAGACCGGGTTCGTGCGCGCGGTGATGGCCGGCCAGGTCTGGCCGCACCGCATCACCGCGGCGTTCCCGCATCGCGGGGTCACGGTGGCGGGCAAGACCGGCACCATCGGTGTGATCCGCAACGAAGTCGCGATGGTCGAGTTCCCGCACGAGTACCCGGTCGCTGTGGCGGTGTTCACGCGCGCCGCGCGCGCCGACCCGCAGCTTCCCGTGGTGGACGCGGCGATCGCCGAGGCCGCCCGGATCGCGGTGACCGCACTGCGCCACCCGATGGACCCGGACGATCGGCCCGGACGATCGACTCGGACGATTGAACACGGCGCTCGCCGATGAGGGCATCCACCGGGACCGCTTAGGCTGACGCTCATGACGACAACCGAGCAGATTTCCGGGTCGGCCGGACTGTCCGCGGCACAGGTCGAGCAACGTCGCCGCGACGGGCTCACCAATGACGTCCCCGATCGCGCCAGTCGCTCGGTGCGTGAGATCGTGCGCGCCAATGTCTTCACCCGCATCAACGCCATCCTCGGTGTGCTGTTCCTGCTGGTGCTGAGTGCCGGCTCGCTCATCGACGGCATGTTCGGCCTGCTCATCGTCGCCAACAGCGCGGTCGGCATCATCCAGGAGGTGCGGGCCAAGCGCACCCTCGATCAGCTCGCCATCATCAGCCAGGCCAAGCCGACGGTGCGGCGCGACGGGGTGGCGAGGCAGATCTCGCCGCACGACGTCGTGCTCGACGATCTCATCGAACTGGGGCCGGGCGACCAGATCGTGGTCGACGGTGTGGTCGAGGAATCCGAGCTGCTCGAGATCGACGAGTCGCTGCTCACCGGCGAGGCCGACCCCATCGACAAGCAAGCCGGTGCGCCCGTGATGTCGGGTAGTTATGTGGTCTCCGGGTCGGGCGCCTATCGGGCCACCAAGGTCGGCCGCGACGCCTATGCCGCTCGCCTGGCCGAGGAGGCCAGCAAATTCACCCTGGTGCATTCGGAACTGCGCAGCGGCATCGACCGCATTCTGAAGTTCATCACGATCCTGCTGATCCCCGCGGGTCTGCTCAGCATCTACAACCAGCTGTTCTCCAGCGGCGAATCGTGGCGGCCCGCGGTCACCGGAATGGTGGCCGCGCTCGTGCCGATGGTGCCCGAGGGCCTGGTGCTGATGACCTCCATCGCGTTCGCGGTCGGCGTGGTGCGGTTGGGGAAGCGCAAGTGCCTGGTGCAGGAACTGCCCGCGATCGAGGGCTTGGCCCGGGTGGACGTGGTGTGTGCGGACAAGACCGGCACTCTCACCGAGAACGGCATGCGGCTGGCCGAGGTCCGGGTGCTCGGCGGAGCCGACGAGGCGGGCGCGCGCGAGGCGCTGTCCGCGCTCGCTGCCGCGGACCCGCGACCCAATGCCAGCGTGCAGGCGATCGCGGAGGCGCTGCCCGCCGCGCCGAGTTGGCAGCGCACCGGGGTCGCGCCGTTCTCTTCGGCCAAGAAGTGGAGCGGCATCTCCTTCGGTGACCACGGCGACTGGCTGCTCGGCGCCCCCGACGTCCTGCTCGACCCGGCGACGCCGGACGCTCGCGCGGCCGAGGAACTGGGCGCCAAGGGCCTGCGCGTGTTGCTGCTCGCGCACAGTGACCGCCCGGTGGATGCCGCGGATGCTCCCGGCTTGGTGACCCCCGTGGCCCTGGTGGTGCTCGAACAGAAGGTGCGCCCGGACGCGCGCGACACTCTGGTGTACTTCGCCCAGCAGGACGTCGGCATCAAGGTGATCTCCGGCGACAACGCGGTCTCGGTCGGCGCGGTCGCCGCTTCCCTCGACCTGCCCGGCGGCGACCACGCCGTCGACGCCCGCACGCTGCCCGAGGATCTCTCGGCCCTGGCCGACGTGCTCGACGACGAGACCACTTTCGGCCGCGTCCGCCCGGAGCAGAAGCGGGCGATGGTCGGCGCGCTGCAGTCGCGCGGGCACACCGTCGCCATGACCGGCGACGGCGTCAACGACGTGCTCGCGCTCAAGGACGCCGACATCGGCGTGGCGATGGGCTCGGGCAGCCCCGCCACCCGCGCGGTCGCCCAGATCGTCCTGCTGGACAACAAGTTCGCGACGCTGCCGTATGTGGTGGCCGAGGGCAGGCGGGTGATCGGCAACATCGAGCGCGTCTCGAACCTGTTCCTGACCAAGACCGTGTATTCGGTGCTGCTGGCCTTCCTGGTCGGCCTGGCCGGTCTCGGCTCGCAGATCTTCGACTACGACCCCATCGGCTACCCGTTCCTGCCACGCCACGTCACCATCGCCGCCTGGTTCACCATCGGCATCCCGGCGTTCATCCTCTCGCTGGCCCCGAACAACGAGCGCGCCCGCTCCGGGTTCGTGTCCCGGGTCATGCGCCAGGCCATCCCGTCGGGCATCGTCATCGGCGTGGCGACGTTCGTGGCCTATCTGATCGCCTATCAGGGCGTCGATGCCACCGAACAGGAGAAGATGCAGGCGGGAACCACGGCCCTGATCACGCTCATCGTCATCGCGGTGTGGGTGCTGGCGATCGTCGCCAGGCCCTACGCCTGGTGGAAGGTGCTGCTGATCGTGGTGTCGATGCTGGCCTACGTCGTGCTGTTCACGGTGCCGTTCACCCGGGAGTTCTTCGCGCTCGACCCGTCGAACCTCGTTCTGACGGGCACGGCATTGGCGCTCGGCGCGCTCGGCATCGTGCTCGTCGAGATCGCCTGGTGGTTCAGCGCCACCGAGGACGGCGAGCACCGGCTGATCCCGGCCTCGCCGGGCGGAGCGGCCTGATCCCGCCGCACGGCTGATCCGCCGCACGGCTGATACCGGCGGGTCCGCGGGACTCGGTCCCGTGGCGGGGCGCAACATGGTCGTCCGACCCGCCGCGCCGCGAGAACCCTTGGGCCGGGCGGTCATTCGCCGGTGGGGTACCTTCTGGTGAATGGAGGTCTTGCTGCACCAGATCGACGCGTTCGCCGACGCACCGTTCTCCGGCAACCCGGCGGCGGTGATGCCGTTGCCGTCGTGGTTGCCCGACGAGCTGCTGCAGAATCTGGCCGAGGAGAACAACCTCGCCGAAACCGCCTTCTACACCTCGCAATTACCGCCCGAGGCGTCCGCGACCCCGGAGGCCCCCACCGATCGACCGGTGTTCCACCTACGCTGGTTCACCCCGGCCGCCGAGGTGGACATGTGTGGTCACGCCACCGTGGCCTCGGCCGCGCAGATCCTCGAAGACCTGCACCCCGGCGAAGATCGCGTCAGCTTCTACACCCGCAGCGGCTGGTTGCACGTCGACCGCACCGACGACGACGAATACGTCCTCGACCTGCCCGCCGTCGGCTCTGTCGAGACCGACCCCGATCCCGCGCTCGTCGAGGCGCTCGGCGTGCGCCCGGTCCGCGCCTACAGCGGCCCCGACGAAGTCCTCGTGCTGGTCTCGGAAAGCGAAGTACGCGAGGCGACGCCGATGTTCGGCGCATTCCCACCGCTGCCCCGCGGCGCGATCATCGCCGCCCCCGGCGACGAGGTGGACCTGGTGTCGCGCTTCTTCGCTCCCGGCGTCGGCATCCAGGAAGACCCGGTCACCGGATCGGCCCACGCCCAGCTGGTTCCGCTGTGGGCCGAGCGCATCGGCAGTCCGCTCGTGATCGCCCGCCAGCTGTCCCGGCGCGGCGGCGCCCTGCGGTGTGAACTGGCCGGCGACCGGGTGCTGCTCATCGGGCGGTGCCGCCGCTACCTCGACGGGGTCGTCCAGCTGCCGGATTGAAACAGTGCCGCTGTCCGGCCGGACAGCGCTCGCGGGCCCAGGGAGTGCCCCGCCGACCCGCGTCGGCGTGGCCCGATCGGCATCGGTGGGGATATGTCCGGCTTCGGCGTTGTGCGGCTCGGCTCAGTTGCCGGGAACAGGACCGTCGTCCGGTCCGGGGAGCACCGTCTCGGTGTGCTCGGGCAGGAGCGGCGCGACGCCGTAGTGTCCGGCCACCGCGTCGGCGGGCAACGCCTCCACCGCGCGAATCGCCGGATCAGCGCGCAATTCCCGTAACCGGTCCAGCGGTCCGCGCACGACGACCGCGACGGCGCACGCGCAGCCCGCCTCGAGCCGCTGCGCGCTCACCTGGAGAATCCGGCGGTAGCGCTCGTCGGACACCTCGCCTGTCGACGCGGAGCGCATGAGCCCGGCCGCGGATGCCGCCGAAGCGCGGATGGCGGTCTCGTTGGCGGGCACCGGGATCGTGGTGAGTGGTGTGCGGACGCGGGGAATGGGCACCTGATAGAGCACCTGGCCGATCCGCAGGCCGCCGGTGTGCGCGGACAGCTGATCCGGTGGCAGCGGCTCGGTGAACGACAGCAGCGCCCAGTGGTCGGCGTTGTCCTCGACTGTCAGCGAATCGGCTGCCCGCGCAAGATAATCGGACACCCGCTCGGCGTTCTCGGGGCCCAACCGGTCGGTGCGCACCCCGAGATCGCGTGGCGGGTTCAGAATGCCGAGCACCGCCAGCAAACCCACCGCCACAACGGCGACGACGACCAGGGTGAGCACGCGGACCTTGCCGCCTTCCGAGGCGTCTTTCGCGTTCGCATCCGTGGAGAGCTTCTCGTGGGCACTCGCACTCGCACCCGCGGTGCGGGCAGCGTCGTCACCGGAACCGACGGCCGCTTCGGCGGTGGCGCCGTGGTCGGGACCACTGCCCGGCTCGGCGGCGGGACCGGAGTGCTGGCTGCCGGGGCGCTCGTCGGGGTCGGCGGAGCGGTCGGGGGGTGTGGAGGGGGCGTGGCCGGAATTCCCGCCGAATTCGTCGGCGGGATCGGCGGGCGAGCCCTCCTCACGCATCGCGCAGTACGTCCAATGCATGGCTCAGGTCGGCCGGATACTCGCTGACGATCTCGAGCCAGCGACCATCCGCGGGGTGGTGGAAACCCAGGGTGTGCGCGTGCAGCCACTGCCGTTCCAGGCCGAGGCGGGCGGCCAGTTTCGGGTCGGCGCCGTAGGTCAGGTCACCGCAGCAGGGGTGCCGGATCGCGGAGAAGTGCACGCGGATCTGGTGGGTACGGCCGGTTTCCAGATGGATGTCCAGCAGGCTGGCGGCCTGGAACGCCTCGATCGTGTCGTAGTGGGTGACGCTCGGACGTCCGTCCGCGGTGACCGCGAACTTCCAGTCGTTGCCGCGCGCGCGGCCGATCGGGGCGTCGATGGTGCCGCTGCTCGGATCGGGATGGCCCTGGACCAGCGCGTGATAGCGCTTGTGCACGGTGCGTTGCTTGAAGGCGCGCTTGAGCACGGTGTAGGCGTGCTCGGACTGGGCGACCACCATCACCCCGGAGGTGCCCACGTCGAGGCGGTGCACGATGCCCTGGCGTTCGTGCGCGCCGGAGGTGGAGATGCGGTAGCCCGCGGCGGCGAGCCCACCGACCACGGTCGGTCCGGACCAGCCGACCCCGGTGTGCGCGGCCACGCCGACCGGCTTGTCCACCGCCACGATGTCGTCGTCGGCGTAGAGGATCTTCATGCCCTCCACCGGGGCGACCTCGACGGTCAATTCGCGCTTGGGTTCGGGGAACTCGACCTCGAGCCAGGCGCCTGCGGTGAGCCGGTCGGACTTGCCCGCCGCGACCCCGTCCAGGAGCACCGAGCCGTCGGTGGTCAATGCCGCCACCGCGGTGCGCGAGAGCCCGAGCAACCGGGACAGACCGGCGTCCACCCGCATGCCGTCCAGCCCGTCGGGCACCGGCATGGCCCTGGTCTCTCTCACGTGGTGTTCCCCTTTCCCGTGTGCTCGGTGCCGCGCTCTCGCGCGCTGTCCTTCGTCGTGACGCTGTCCTTCGTCGTGACGCTGTCGTCGGTGGTGTCACTGTCGTCGGTCGTGTTGCCGCCGGTGTGCTCGCGGTCGACCCCCGCGACCGCGCCACCGGATTCGGTCTCGTTGTCGCGTCCGACGCGGGTGCCGTCGAGTTCGAACCCGAACAGCGTCGCCGCGACCAGCAGCGCCGCGCCGCACACGATCGCCGAGTCGGCGACGTTGAACACCGGGAACGAGCCGACGGCGACGAAGTCGACCACGTGGCCCTGCAACGGACCCGGCGAACGGAACAGCCGATCGGCCAGATTACCCACCGCGCCGCCGAGCACCATGCCCAGGCCGATCGCCCACCACAGCGAACGCAGCTTCCGGCCGATCCTGATCACCCCGATCACCACCGCGACCGCGACCAGCGTCAGCAGCCACGTCATGCCGGTGGCCATCGAGAATGCCGCGCCGGGGTTGCGGACCAACGCGAAGCGCACGAAGTCACCGATGATCGGGACCGGGTCGCCCGGGGTGATGGTGGCCACCACGATGCACTTGGTGAGCAGGTCCAGTGCGAAGAGCACCACCGCGAGCGTCAGCAGCGTGTGCAGCCGTAGCGGGGGGAGTTCCCCGGCGGACTCGTCCGCCCTTCCGGTGGTGTCGGCGGTGTCGCCAGGGACAGCGGCGTCGGCCTCGACGGCGTCGACGGCAGCGTCGGCGGCGTCGTCGTTTTCGGGGTGCCGATCGTCATTCACACTCTCCATCATCGCTCGAGGACACCCGCGCCTGTGCCGCGCCTCCTCCGGGGCGGCGATGGACCGGCGATGCCGCGCCCGTTCGGCGTCGCCGCGGATAACGCTCGGGCACGGCCGCGGTGGAGTCTGAGCCCACACTCAGGAAGCGGTCGTACCCTGATGCTCGTGACGGTGTTGTCTTCTCCCCATCTACCCCGGATCGCGCGACCGCGGGCACTGCTCCTGGCGATCGCCCTGGGCCTGTCGACCTTCGCCGTCGGCTGCGCCGATGACGCCGAATCGCCCGCGACCACCGAGGGCACCGAGCCGCTCGGCATCGGCAAGGAGGTGACGGTGCCGATCTCGGTGGCCGCGGCCACGCTGGTCTCCCCGGGCGCCGAGCCGCGCGCCGTGCTGCGACCGACCTTCGCGCCGGGCACCGAACAGCGGGTGACCCTGCACACCGAGCACCACATCGAACAGCAGATCAACGATCAACCGCCCCGGGACTTCTCCACCCCGGCGCTGACCATCCCGATGACCGCGCTCGCGGGCACCGGCGGCGTGGATCTCACTCTCGGTGAGGTGACCAGTCCCGACCCCATGCTCAGCCGGGCGTTGACGGCCGCGGACGGTTCGCAGGCCGGTCTGGACTTCAGCGCCGAGGGCGCGATCATCGCCCTTCGCCTCGCCCCCGACCCCGACACGCCGAACGCCGCGCGCGCGGCCTTGGAGAACGCCTTCTACCAGGCGGTGTACCGCTCGATCATGTTCCCCGAGGAGCCCGTCGGCGAAGGCGCGGTGTGGACGGTGCATCAGGAGGTCACCGGCGGGGTGACGTTGGACCAGGTGACCACGGCGACGCTCACCAAGCGCGAGGGCGACCGGCTCACCATCGAACTGACGGTCGAGCAGACCCCGAAATCCTCGTCGTGGGCGCTGCCCAACGACACCGGCACGTTGTCCATCGAGGATTACCTCATGGAGGGCAACGGCACCATCACCTTCGATCTGGGGCTGCCGCTGCCGGTGGCCGGGTCGATCACCGTCGGCGGCCACCAGGTCTACCGGGACCCGCGCAGCGTCAGCCTGCTGAGCCAGAGCATCGTCACGCAGGTGTCGTGGGCCGAGTGAGGACTCTCGCCATCGCGCGAACAGCCGTATACGCCGCCGCTGTCTGCGCCTTCGCCCTGGTGACGACCGGATGCGGATCCTCCGGCGACACCGGCTCCGACGCCGACCCGATCGAGCTCGGCGCGCTCGGCGCCGTCGTGCCCGCGGCGCCGGTCACCGTCCCGCCGTTCACCGACGCCGACACCCTCGCGCTGCGTCTGCTCGGCGAAGACGACCTGCCCGCGGGCATGGTCGCCGCCTACGACCCGGCCGACGAATCCACCCGGCCCGCCTCCGTGCCGGCACCGACCACTCCCGCCGGCTGCGGCAAAGTGCTGATGGCCCTGGGATATCAGCGACCGGAGGCGCTCACCTGGACCGGTGTCGCCTACGAGGGCCCGGAGTTCGCCGGCATCGATATCGACGCCGCCAGTTACGCCGAGGTGGGCCCGGCCTTCACCGCTGTCCAGCAGACCCTGCACAACTGCACCGAGTACTTCGGCGAGGACAGCGAGGACACGCGCATCGACTACCGGCTCGGCGCGCTGGACCAGCCGCCCGCCGGCGATGCGAGTACCTCGTTCCAGTTGTGGATGACCAGCGAGGGCGCGACTCTGGTCGCGCAGGCGACCCTGGTCCAGGTCGGCGCCACCCTCGTGCAGATCTCGGTCACCGCGCCGGAAGCGTCGGACCCGGCGCTGCTGGCCGAACTCACCGCTGCCCAGGTGCGCGCGCTGCGCGGGGCATAGCTGTCACCGAGCATCGCTGTTACCGAACCCCACGGTCACCGAACCCCGCTGCCGCCTGAACCCCGCCGTCACCGAACCGTAGCCGCGACGATCCACACCGAAGGTCGTGCCGCGGCCGGGGCGGGGCATAGGCTCGCGAGGTCAGACGAATTGCCTCGACCTGGAGGTCGGTCATGTCCGATGTCGAACCCATCCCCGACGGATACCCGGCGCTTTCCCCCGGGCTGGCCATCGACGGCGCGGCGGCGGCCGTCGAGTTCTACAAACAGGTGTTCGGCGCGACCGAACGCATGCGCATGCCCCGCCCGGACGGCAAGATCGCGCACTGTGAACTGCTGATCGGCGGATCCGTGCTGATGCTCGGCGACCCCGCTCCCGAAGTCGGCTTCTTCGATCCCAGGACTGTCGGCGGCACTCCGGTGAGCCTGCACGTCTACGTCCCCGACGCCGACGCGGCTTTCGTCACCGCCATGGAATCGGGCGCCCGGGAACTCGAGCCGGTGACCCTCCAGTTCTACGGCGACCGCTCCGGTTCCTTCATCGACCCCTGGGGACACCGCTGGACGGTCGCCACCCACGTCGAAGACGTCCCGCCGGACGAGATGGACCGGCGCATGGCGCGCCTGTTCGGCGAATCCTGATCGGCAGGGCGGGCGCACCCGATCCCCCTCACGGACCGGGTACGCCGCGCCCGATTCAGCCGCGCGCGATGGCCTCGAAGACACTCGGGTCGACGAGGGTGGAAGTGTCGCCGAGGTCGCGGCCCTCGGCGATATCGCGCAGCAGGCGGCGCATGATCTTGCCGCTGCGGGTCTTCGGCAGTTCGGGAACGACATGGATGTCGCGCGGTCTGGCGATGGGACTGATCTCGCGGGCGACTTCGGCCTTCAGGTCGGCGACGAGTGCCGAGCCGGTGTCCTCGGCGTCGGCGGTGAGGATGACGAAGGCGACGATGCCCTGGCCGGTGGTGGCGTCGGTGGCGCCGACGACAGCGGCTTCGGCGACGCTGGAATGCCCGACCAGGGCGGATTCGACTTCGGCGGTGGAGATGCGGTGGCCGGAGACGTTCATGACGTCGTCGACGCGGCCCAGCACCCAGAGCGCGTCGTCCTCGTCGACCTTCGCGCCGTCGCCGGCGAAGTACCAGCCCTGCTCGGCGAAACGTGCCCAGTAGGTGTCGCGGTAGCGGTCCATGTCGCCCCAGATGCCGCGCAGCATGGATGGCCAGGGCTGGTCCAAGACCAGGAGTCCGGAGCTGCCGGTCGCGAGATCGGCGCCGTCGTCGTCGACGACGCGGGCGCTGATGCCGGGGAGGGGGGTCATGGCGGCGCCGGGTTTGGTGGTGGTGACCCCGGGGAGGGGGGAGATCATGATGGCGCCGGTTTCGGTTTGCCACCAGGTGTCGACGA